>PEWI01000207.1 GCA_002779555.1 Candidatus Bathyarchaeota archaeon CG07_land_8_20_14_0_80_47_9
CGAGGCATAAGTGGTTTTTGAACAGGATTGGTTCATATGACTGGCCCTTGGCAGAATGGCAGATTTGGGCTTTAAACGTTTTCTTCTGCTGGCAAAGTCTGCTAGTCTTTGAAAAACCATCACTGAGCGCGCGCAAATTATGGGCATCGTTTCGTTATTTCTCCAAGATAAAAACGCCAATGCCTTTTTCATCGTGAAATCTCACTTTTGAAAAGCCAGCGGTCTCGGCATAATTTTCCCAGTGTTCTTTTTTTCCTAACTGGAAAACCGCGAAGGGTGTGAAAGCGCAAAACATTCTTAGATTCCTGAGAGGCTCAAGTAACATGCATTTTCCTCCGGGTTTTAAGACTCGAAAGATTTGCTTTAGGGCTTTGATCCTGTTCTTTTCTCTAGGAAGGTTATTTAAGACGCTGCTACATGTGACGATGTCAAAAACATCATTATCAAAGGGTATTTCCAAGACGTTTCCAAATTTAAATTCAACCTTAGCTTTCACACCTTCAATTTCCGCATTTGTATATGCTCTTTCTGGCGAGTTACCGCCGAGTTCCATTGTATCTCAGATGTCTATTCCAACAAGCTTTCCAGTGGTAAGTCTTTTCGCTATCTGCACCGCTGTTCTTCCAGTGCCACTTCCCACATCCAGCACATACTCGTTTCCTTTTAATTCCAGAAGTTTCGCAATCAAAGTGAATCTCGATCCGTCAAACCCTAATGAAGACGTACAATGAGAGAAAATGGGCAACAATCATGTAAATTCCAAAGGCAGCGATTATCGTTCCACCAATTGTTAGATATGTGTTGTTGAAAACGAAGTAGCCTGCTGAAAGCAAAAGTAACCCGATGATTTCTATAACAGAAAAAAGAATTGCGATTATCTTAATTGCATATAAACCATGCTTTGGTTTTTGACTTCTTTTCTTTTTCATGCAGATCCTTTCCTCTCTCTACTAAACTCTTGAATCGCACGCACATACTTACACTATACATTCTCGCTTGTACATTTTTAAAATGCACATGTATCTTCATAATAGATTTCTTAAGGCAATTATATATCATACTTCCAAAGACTGTATGAAGTGTGCCAGTCTAGAAGAGTCAACTTGGGAATAGGAATGCTGAAGGCAGATAAAATAGATCGAGTCAAGCTTTACAAGGACCGCAATACGCAAGTCTTTCTAAGCAAATTTGTGAGCGGCGAAATCAGCGAGCTTGAACCTGTCTATGATCCCAAGCTTGGCTATCGATATCCAACAGTGGAGGCAATTGTCGGTAGCGCCTCAAGTGTTGAAGTCTTCTTGGAAGGGCTTTACGAAGCTGGCATATTGGAGAGAAGGCTTTACGACAAGATTATTCATTGTCCGAAATGCGGTTCCGCAAGTGTCTCAGTTCACTATTGCTGCCCGTACTGTAAGTCGTTCAACATCCAGAAAAGTGCTCTCATCGAGCATGTGAAATGCGGTTACATGGATGTTGAGGAAAACTTTCACAAGGCGAACAAGCTTGTATGTCCTAAGTGCCATGAAGAATTGAGAAAGCTTGACGTAGACTACAGGCGTGCCGGCATATGGTGTAACTGCAAAGATTGCGGCAAAAGCTTCGACATACCCGTCACGGCAAACTTCTGTCGAGATTGTCATGGGAACTTCACGTTCGAAGACGTCGTGATTAAAGACGTTTATGCCTACAGTCTGAAGGCAGAGGCGAAAGAAGAAGCCGCTCTGGGCTGGGTTCTGATTGCTCCCATAAGAGAGTTTCTCGCTGAAAAGGGATTCAAGGTTGAAAGCCCAGCTTTTCTGAAAGGCAAGTCTGGAGCAAATCACATGTTCGACATCGTAGCCCACAGCGGAGAAACACGAAAGAAAGTGGCCGTCATCGACCTAGCAACATCAGCTGAAGGCCAAGTGTCAGAGCAACCGGTGATCGCCCTGTTTGCCAAGATATTCGATGTCTCGCCAGACAAAGCCTACTTGATTGCAATTCCAAAGATGAACGACAACGGGAAGAAAATGGCAGAATTGTATAACATCCAGATAGTCGAGGCTAGAAACCAGAAAGAAGCGATAAAAGCTTTGAAAGAGAAAATCGGGTGAAAAATCAGCTTCTCGCAAAAACCGCCATGTTACCTCTTTCCGTTACAACCTTGGCAATGAAAGGGGTACTGGGCAGGCGGATGTCTGCTCGAATGTAGGTTGCTTCTTCTCCTGAGTTTATGAACAAGTTTGCGTCATAGCGTCGATGGTTTGTAGAATTTATGATCCACAAGGAAACCACATGCGAAGTTAGGGAACCCGCGTTCTCAAAAGTGAAAAGTGTCCCACTGTCAGTGACCACTTTAAATTCGATCCAGTCGACTTTGAAATCAAACTGCGTGTCTGTCGCTTTAACTCCCTTAATCTTCATCCTCCAGTAACCAGTGGCGTCTCCAAAATCAGTCGGATTAACAGTTATGGTCTGGTTTTTAGTCTCATCGGTGTTTGGCGTATCACCCGAAGTATAAGCTATATAGCCGTTTTCACTTGTCGGATAATCACCAAGTGTATAATTGAAAAGTTGAAGCGTAACATTCACCGAGCTAATCGTCCATGCACTGTCAACAGTCCAAACGAGTTGCATCCATGATTCTGTATTTGATGAACCAGTAAACTCAACTTCATTTGTGTACTCTGAGGGTGTCACTATGTTAAGCCAAACATCATCGTAGTAAACGGTAAGGGTTGGCTTTTTAGCAGTTGTAGTTGAGAAGTATCCTCTAAGGTCTAAAGTATAAGTTCCAGTTGCTGTAAAGACGCTGGAGACATTGATAGTTTGATAAATCCAACTGCCTGTTGTGAGGGCGGCAAAAGTAACGCTCGTGGTGAAAACGGTCACCGTCGAGGTATCAGGTTTAGTGATAGTCACGGTGGCATTCGCCACTTCAGCGGAGGCACTTGTGCCCCCACAATCTATACGATAATAGAAGTATAGAGTCGCTGAAGTCGGCAAGGTGGACACAGTGGCCATGGCTTGGTACTGCTTGCCACTTCCTGTATATGCCAAGTTTGCGCTGTCATCCACCAGTTGAATGTAGAGCGAGTATGAGGCTGACTGATAAACGGTGCTGGAGTAATTGCCTGAAACAACTGCACTAGGGTCACTAATATCCGTGTAGGTCCAATCAGTTGCAGTCGTCACGTTGCCATTAGTGACAATGTTATTTGTATTGGTTGCACTTGCATAACTTCGAAAAACCATGTAAACGCCGTCATTCGAAGTCAGGTTTGAAACGCTTCCAGACACCAAGTTTGTGGATCCACTAGGAGCGTATCCAGAGGCGTTATATGACCAAGCCTCTCCGGCACGAGCAACATCTGTAATCTTAACATCTTCCTGCATTTTTTCCCAGTCAAGCTGGTTCATCTGGTAACTCCAAAGCACGACGTTGGCGACTATGATCACTACTAGAACTAGGCTTAGCATGACGACTATTGCGTTGCTTACAGCTCGCTTGTCGCGTTTAAGGCGCTTCATAATAGTCTGCAACGTGAGACCCCCTCGTTGTGACAATGTCCAAATAGATCAAGTCGCCAGGGCTCCAACTTTTTGAGATGTTGAGCCAGCCTCGCCCACCCATTTCCAAGTTGAAAGGCGAAGGTAAAGACTGAGTGTGGTTGATGTACACAGCTGAAACGTGAATGGCAACCTTTCCAACGTTGCTGAGGTAAACGTCAATGTTCCCCGTTGAGTTGTTGAACCACAAATCCTCTACGAAGAGACGTTCGCTCATGTTCTCCCGCAAGTTGGTGGTTATCACGTAAGTCGCGCTTGTAGCAAGCGCCATGACGGCGACGGCCACAACAGTCAGCAAAAGATTACTTAGGACAGGAGTTATGCCACGCTTGTCGCGGAAAAACCTTTTGAGCTTTTTGGTCATCTCTTCACCTCACATAAAAAGCTTCAGTGCTACATAACCGCAGA
>PEWI01000028.1 GCA_002779555.1 Candidatus Bathyarchaeota archaeon CG07_land_8_20_14_0_80_47_9
CAGAAAACCGTCTACTCTTCTAGCAGTGGCGATATGTTGAACATTAAACGCCTTTCCATATCAGTTTCCGCTCTGTCATCTGACGAGAATTGGTACGTTATGTTAGAGTTTGACGATGTCGAAGACTATAGGATAACTGTCGAAGCCCAAAAATAAGTGGTTAACACGTCCAAAATAGATTCGCTTCAGCAAGCCTACGCCTTTGTGCGCGTATAGTCCTGCGGCATGAGTTTGGGTTTCCACTCAAGTGATTTGAGCTGGTAATGTTGGGAGCATGTTTTTTACGTCGCCTACCCATCCTCTTCCGCCGTCTACGCCACTGGTGATCAATACTTTTTTGATGGTGTTACTTTTCATTTTCACCGCTCGTGCAACCTTTCTATGCGTTGTCAGCCTTCATTTAAAGGGTCTTTGAAGGTTACGTGAAAATTTTTCCATGAGATTTTTTCCGAACTAGGAGTTCTTGATCATGGGTGTAGATGGTTGGAACTTTGTTTGCTATGAAGTTCGCTATTATTAGGGCGTCTCTTCCGCCGAGTTTGTGTTGCGGGGCCAAATTAAGTGCAATAATGCAGGTTTTCTTTGTTTGCCTGAAAAATCCAATGTGCGGGTGCTTCAACAGCATTTTCAGTCTTCTTCCGGCTTCGCTTGAAACCCATTTTTGGCCGAATTTAGCAACAGCCTAGCGCGCTTTAAATCGTGGGAGTGTCAATGTCACGATTTAGGATTATTGTCTGGAGCCGAAAGCACTTTTGGCAATTCTTTCTGCTATTGTCAGCGGTATGTTGATCAGTCTTGATAATGTTCCTAGGCCAGAAAACATTGTTCTGAGGTTGTTGATGTCGGTCTGGGTGAGGGCGCCTATCGTGGGGGCCGTGAAGATGTAGATGGCTAGGAAGATTGTTATGCCCATTACAAGTCTGATCCATTCGGCTAGGTTGACGAAGTTTAGCGATGCATAGGTTGCTATGGCTGCGACGGCTGAGGCTGCGAATATTTTAGTTGATGATTTGAAGTCTGCTTTGACCCTGTAGTGTTTCCATGCCCAGTGAAGACCCCAAAACATGCTTGGCAGTCCAGCAAGGAGGCTCGCAACTATAAGGCCGATTATTCCAAATGTTGGGATCAGAAGAAAACCTAGAGGAAGACCGATTGCCAGTGTCAGTATGCTTTGTTTCATGAGTGTCTTTGTTTCTCCCACGCCGCTTAGGAAGCTGCCTAGGCTCAAGCTTCCCAAGACAGCAAACAAATTGCCTATAACGTACAGGGTTAAGAAGAAAGGCGCATAAACATATCGTTCTCCAAACAACGTGAATATCATAGGGCCCGATAAGGCCATCATCGCCATGGTTGCAGGCACCAACAGAATCGTAGTGTATTTTACGGATGAAGTGAAAACGGTCTTCAGAAGTTGGTGTTCTTTTTGTGGGTCAAGTTTTGCGAACACTGGAAACAATACAGTGCCTATTGGAATTGTAAAGAATGTCAAAAGCACGGAAAAGTTGACTGTTGCCGAATAGTTACCGATCATTACGTCACTGGCAAAAGATGCCATCATGAATGCGTAGAATTGTCCCAGAAGGCCGCCTAGAATGGAGGATATGGAGAGTGGTACTCCGTACTTCAACATTATCTTCAATGTTCTGGATATTTCGAGCTTGCCTGTTCCCATTTTTTTCAGGGGTCTAAACAATACGATGTATAGTGTTGCGAGGCCAATGATTCCTGCGGCTAGGAAAGACAGTGTGTAGCCTAGAACGGCTCCGAAGACACCGTATCCGAGAAGTACCAAAATTGGGCCCGCTATAGTTTTTACTACTGATTGGCAGACCACGGTGAAGCTGTTGAGTCCCATTCTTTCGAAGCCTATGAAACTTGATTGGGCTGCTGTCAGTAGTGATCCTGCGAATATGGTTATTGAGACTATGGATATGAAGGGCACTGACTCGGGCCTGTGGAAGATTGTAGAGCCTATGAAACTTGCAAGGAACAGGCAGAGAAATGAAAGGATTAGGCCAGTTGCGACCTCAAAGATTAGTCCAGCAACAATAATATTACGTGTGTCTGCGTCTTTTTCTGAAGCTCTGCAGTTGGCTACATATTTTGTCATTGCAGAGTTCACGCCCCAATCTCGAAACAGGTTCATCATCAATGACGGAATAAGTGCTACACCATACAGCCCATATTCTGCAGGGGACATGAGCCTTGTCAGAATGACTATTCCAACGGCCATTATTATGGTGGATGTGGCTACGCCTATGAGTAGCTGGAAGCTTCCAGTGGCTGAGGTCTTGCCCATCTCTAACGCTTTTTCCATGCCTTTCCATCCTTTCCAGGTTGTTCAAGAATGTTAGAACCTGTTCAACGGTTTTGTTGTTTGGTTGTTTGCGCGCGCGAGGCGAGAGTAGCCGCTGAGTACTTTGAACTGAGGGTTTATGGCACTTTATACGTGCTACTGGAGGCGTATAAACGCAACGTTTTCAAATCCAAAGTGGAGGTGAGGAGTATCGTGGACGATATGCTGAGCAAAGGCTTCTACCTCTCGACAGAAGTGTATGCGAGGTTTCTTTTTCTCTTAGAGGAAGTCAAATGAACCTGCTAACTTGGAATGCTTCTGATTATCTCGTTTCGTGTGCGGCTGAGATATTCGGGCAGAGTGGAGCCTTTGACGATCTAAATAATTGGTTTTTGATTGTCTTAGGCGGGTTTTTCGCGTGCGCTTGTTCCTAAGTTTGTGCGTGAAGTGTCTCGTTTTTGTGGGTTTGTTTGGCTTGTTGGTGGTGAGGATGACTTGAGCCGTTAAAAGTGTGGTGAGACACATCATTCAGCCTTGTTACACTCAAAAAAGAGAATTTAGGAACATGCATGCAGGCTATCTTGACAAGTGCGAGATAAACTCCTTTTCAGTTAAGGCTTTGACTTCAGGTATTCTTTTAAAGTCCGTGTCGTCACTGATTACGATTGATCCTTCAAAATATGCAGCGGCTGCTATGAAGGCATCAGCCATAGAGACGTTGTATTTACCTTTGAACTCCCCAGCTTTGACAGCAACCTCTTCATCTATCTCAAGCTTCTTAAGATATATGGCGTACCTAAGCTCTTCAATTCTGGTTCTGGCCAAATCAGGTCTTTTCTCCTGCAAATACTTGTAATAGATTTCAGTCATTGTGACTACGCTTATTGCTCCCTCTATTTCGTCGACTTCTACCTTTGATAGGATTTTCTGAACAGCTTCCCAACCTTCTTCTCTTGCAAACAGCTTAATCAAGGGCTTTGTATCCAAAACAACTTTAGGCTTGACGGATTCGTTTCTCAAATTCCTTCGTCCACTCCCTTCTCACAGCCTCAATCTCCTCCGAAGGCTTCTTGCCTCGGAATACCTCTTCATCCACACCAGCTAACTTCGACAACTTAGGTACAGGAATAATTTTAATTGCGTTCCCCTCACGAACAATCAGAAGTCTTTCTCCTTCCACTATTCCCAGTTCTCTTCTCAACCTTGAAGGAATAGTCACTTGACCCTTCGAAGTAACAGTAACGGTTTCTACCAAAGCCAATTCCACCCACAAAAACATAGAACACCTTACATTAATAAATATGTCGGAAATTCTCGAATTTGGCTACCACACGCATTCATTGCCTTACATTCCCTACAATATTGAACCACTCAACCAAAAATACACGCATGTTCTTAACCGTCGCGCCAGCGCGCGCTTTTCTAGACTCTTTGGCTTTTCTCTTCTTTGCTTCAGCTTCGTCTTCCAAAGATGCTTCACGACTTAGCTAGCGCGCACTAGGCTGATTGTTCCGCAAGCTTTTATATGCTTTCTTGTACCGTAGACTAAGAGGCTCATTTCGTTGCCTGGTTCCCCTAGATCAAAGATCATTTCGTCAAGATGGCGAAGATTCTATCTTCCAGGCAACACTTGGGTACTCGCTTTAAGCGCCACTGTCTGGAATATCGGAGGCGCGATGATCAACCCGTATCAGTCCGTCTACTTTTCAGGTTTAGGAGCAAATTCCGTTTTC
>PEWI01000005.1 GCA_002779555.1 Candidatus Bathyarchaeota archaeon CG07_land_8_20_14_0_80_47_9
TTGTTCCCACGATCGCAACCTCAGGTTCTTCGCCCTCCATTTTCCCACCAGTATAACTTTCATACTTGGCGTATAAATAAAGTTTGCTCTCCTGTCCACCATTTTAACTTCTTCGGCGGGAAGTCCTCCAGTCTTTACAGTAGATCACAAGATTAGTTTTGTTACTGCAGGGTGTTCGTTTTTCTGGGCGTTTCTTTGTTTGTTGGCTTGATAACTTTAAGCCACACAGCCACACCCTCCAAAATTTTGATCTACTGTTCAGGATAGGGTAGTTCACATCTCTTTACCGATTCTAAGTCAGAACCGACGGCTGGTCTCGGTCTTCTTGCCTCTCTCATTCGGAACAATCCTTATCTTAGCGTTTTCAAAGTTTTCGGCCAGTTTCTTTCCCTCCCAAAAACGATCAAGAAAAACAGCTAAACTCGCACATTCAGAATGAGGCTGATTCCCTATCGCCACGTTAAAGTCCGAAACATCTTCTGAAAAGAACTCGCCTGGAACTTTCTGGCTTCCAACAATGACCAAAACGTCCTTTCCAATTTTCCTGACTCTGCTGAGCACGTCGCTTGTTTGAACGTTCTCACCATAAACTGTTAAGTGGACAACGGTTCCGCCTTTGGCTTTCCAGTCTCTCACGGTCTTCTTCCAAGGGGTCTCCATTTCAAAGAAGAATGAGCCGCCCCAATTCCTTGTAATCTTGTCAACTGTTTCCTTGATTTTTTTGTCCTCAGTGTCTGAGAGTATTATTCCGTCGGCTCCGAAAGCCCGTGCTATGAGGGCGACATGCGTCGTGAGTCTGACATCTCTTTGCGGTCTGTGACCCCACCTTAACACCACGACTTTGACCATTCCCCTTCTCCCTAGCTTCTAATGTCTATCTTTTCGAATTTTCCGTTGAATTCTTCCACTCGCTTTCTCACTTTCTCAGCGAATGCTGGGCTTGCTTCGAAAACAATGTTGGCAGAGTCTCCCACGTACTTAATTGAAAGGACATCTGCAGTCTTGAAGATCCACGAGATAAATGGCATGGTTTCTTTCGTTGTTGGAAGGACGATCGAAGCTTGAACATAGTTTCTCAACATGCTCAATATTTGTTGTTTCAGCAGGTCAATGTTGGTTTTGTACAGTGCCGATATCAGCATCGGGTTCGACGCTTTCTCCTGCAAGCATTCAAACTTTAGCTTTGTTTCCCTTTCCGGCAGTAGATCCATCTTGTTCATAACTGTTATTATGGGGACGCCTGATGCTCCTATCCGCTCTATTGTTTCCAGACAGATTGTCAGCTTCTTTTCTATGAGAAGCATCGGCTCGCTTACGTCTACCATGAGCAGTATCAGGTCTGAGTAGATGGTTTCTTCAAGCGTCGAATGAAACGCTTCAATCAGCGTCAATGGCAGCCGATCTATGAAGCCGACGGTGTCGGTTAGCAGAAACTTCTTTCTGGAAATCTCCACAAGCCTAGTCGTCGTGGAAAGAGTCGTAAACAACGCGGTGTCAACTGGAACTTCGGCGTCTGTCAAAGCGTTGAACAGTGAGCTCTTTCCTGCTTTTGTGTATCCTGCCAAAGAAATTGAAGAGAACCCAAGCTCCGCTCTTCTTTCACGGTGCAGAACTCGTTTTCCACGGATTTTCTTCAGTTTTCTGCGTATGGCATGTACTTCTCTCTTGACGCTTTCATAATACACATCCACGTCGTATGCTCCGAGCCCCCCGAAGCCCGGCTGCTCTCCCTTTTTTGCGAGTCTAACCCGTTCCTTTGCCTGTGTCAAGTCATACCGCAGTTTTGCAAGCTGAATTTGCATTTGCGCCTCGGTTGTTGTGGCTCTTTTCGTAAAGATTTCCAAGATGAGCTGAAACCGGTCGATAGCCTCGACACTGGTGGCTTTTGCCAAGTTGTAGGATTGGACGGGTTTCAGTGGGTTGTCGAAAATCACTTTCTCTGCCCCGGTTTCTTTCACAAGCTTGGCAAGCTCCTCCACCTTGCCCGCGCCTATCTGGTAGCGAGCGTCTGGCTCCCTGACCTGCTCAAGTGTGCCTACAACGGTGTATCCGGCTGATTCTGCAAGGCTTCTAAGTTCTTCCAAGCTTGAAGGTTCAAAGTCTTGGCGGCGCTGGACTATGACGGCTTTCGTCCGGCTGAGTCCTCCTTCTCCTTGTCCTTCTTTTCTAGCTGGATTAAGTCTCCGAGGGTCAGCTCACGTTTCGCCGCCGTGGCCATTTTTGCTTGGGGAACTTTTTCCTCCTTTGCAGGAGCGATCAGTTTGATCTTCAGGGCGTGTTCCAATATTGTTGCAAGCCTGTTGTCTGGCGTCATTTTTCCGGTTTCGATTTTTCTGAGAAGGGACACTTTTTTGTTGATTCTCTTGCCCAATTCCTCGTGGGAAAGCTCGAGTTTTTCTCTTGCCTGCCTTATTTTCACGTTGAAGTCTTCCACGAGTTCTAAGGCTGTGTCCATCGGCGGCTGCGGCGCCTTCTTGGCCTGAATTCTTGGGGGCGTTGGCGTGGCTCGCAGTGTCGGTATCATGGTCTTGGGTTTTGGCTCTTCCCAGAAACCTGTGCCGAGTTTCGAGCATTCGTTACATACTTCCAGCTTCGCTTTTTCAATTATGACTCTGTTTGGTTTGCCGTGGATTTTGCGTCCGCAGACTTCGCATCGCAATTGTGTGTGCACCTGGGTTGTTTTTATTATTGTGGTTGTGTTTATAGTTGTCGAAAAGCAATATGCCTATCTGCGGTGCGTGCTCGTGGAAGAAGCCTTGAGAAGGATTAGAAGCGTGGCTGACTACCAGTTTGGAAAAGGAGTAGGTGCCAAGCTTTTCTCAGAAGGTGTCAAGATTCTCTATTCCAGAAACACGGGCAGAATTCGCTATGTTTACTTGGGCAGTGAAAGGCTCGCGACTATGCGCCCTACAGATGGTCTGTTCTCTTTGAGCATTGCTGGCGCAAGGCGACTTGTTCAAAACACCTCTTTGGCGAACTGCTTTGTCACAGTCAGAGATGATGTTTCCAGATTCATCGCTGATGGAGGCGATGTTTTCGCAGCGCACGTAGTCAGGGTTGACGATGATGTTCGCGCTAAAGACGAAGTTGTTGTGCGCGATGAGAAGGGTGAGGTTTTAGCGGTTGGGCGTGCTGCTCTGTCAAGTGAAGAAATGAGGGCTTTCAAGAAAGGCGTTGCCGTTAAGGTTCGGCGCGGAATTAAGGGAGAAAGTTAAGTTTATGAAGTCTGAACGTCAAATGGAGTGATGTTAGGGTGGTTTCATGCACAGACGTGTGAATCCTCGCGAGGCCAGGCGTATGATGCAACGCATGGGAATGAACATGAACGCTGTTGAAGACGTTCAGCAAGTAGTGATCAAAACAGGCAACAAGGAAATAGTCATCGAGGGGCCTGAAGTTGCAATTCTGGAGGTTCAGGGACAAAAAATCTTTCAAGTGACGGGAGGAAAAATCACCGAAAAAGCCCTTGAACGAAAGGCAGCAGCTATATCTGAAGAAGATGCCAGGCTCGTAGCAGACCAAACAGGCAAGAGCCTTGAAGAGGCCAAAAAAGCATTGGAAGAAAGTGGAGGAGACTTGGCGAAAGCAATTCTCCTCTTGCAGTCACGGATTTAAGAAATAGGCACGGTTCTTCTCCCTGTACGTGAAAGCGAATTCGTCCACAATAGGCGGTGCAGTCTAGAAAATGGGTTCAAAGACGATTGTTGACGTAAGCCAGATTGAGGAGACT
>PEWI01000095.1 GCA_002779555.1 Candidatus Bathyarchaeota archaeon CG07_land_8_20_14_0_80_47_9
AAGGGCATCGAAGCAATGTATTTGGAGTATGCAGAGAGTTTGAAAGAATGGAGAAGGCGCGGAGGCAAGGTTGCAAGAAAGAATTTTCTTTTGGCTTCGACCAAAGAAGTTGTTTTACCGCCTATGAGTGAAGAATTATCTGAGCTAATTGGAATCCACCTAGGCGACGGGACCCTTACAAAATACTTCATCAAAATATCCCTAGATCCTCGATATGACTTGCGATACGTCACTTACATCAAAGATTTAATTGGAGGTCTATTTGGAGCATCACCTTCGATTAGAAGAGAAAAAGGTAGGAACTTGATATATGTCCAGCTATTTTCAAAAACAGTTTGTGAATACCTACACAAAGAGTGGAATTTACCCTTTGGAGACAAGATTAGGGGAAAGGCAACGATACCGATAGCAATCATGAAAGACGAGGTAATGGCTATTGCATGCCTCAGAGGATTGATGGACACAGACGGCAGTGTTTCCAAGGACGGAAACAGCATTTCAGTCAGGTTTTATTCGCACAATAAGATGCTCGTAGATCAAGTCGAGCAAATTGGCAGATCATTGGGGATTTTCACGTTCAGAAACCCGATGGAGACGGGAACAAGATCATGGAGCAAAGTTTTAGATTACTTCCGAATTGTGGGAAGCTCCAACTTGAGGCGCATCGTTAGGTTTCACACCAAATTTTCCGAAAACAAGACACTTCGCAAGGAAGAGGTTGCAGAGCATTACAAAAAATATAAAGGAATCCGCCTGCCGTTTAAGCTTGGCAACGGGCCCGTGGTCCAGTTGGTTAACTCATAATTGAGGCCAAGAGACGCTTCCCTCACGCGGAAGAGATCCCCGGTTCGAGTCCGGGCGGGCCCACTAAGTGTCTTTTTGTTGAGCGTATACGCAAAAAGGTTTATTAAATATCAATATTTGCTATATAGACTAGGCCGGTGAAGAAATGCAGAGAAACCCAGTTGCGCTGAGAAGAGACGATGAAGAATGCTCCCTCACGGAAGGCGGCAGTGACTGCTTGTGCGACGAATGCGGAAAGCCCTTTCAAAAGCCACTGCTTGCAACTGTCATGTCCCAAGGTTCCAGCGAAAGATACTATGCTTGCCCGCGATGTCTCACGAAGGTCGGTGAAATGAAGACAAAAGAAAAGGAGGAAAGCAAAGAGGCTGCGCCGACTTTGGATTTGAGGAAGAGCGTGGCAAGGCTGGAGAATGATGTGAAGTGTCAGCATTTCTTGGGCTACTTGAAGAGACGTCCGAAGGACACGCCGATCCCAGACGAATGCTTAACCTGTGGCAGAATGGTCGAGTGTCTATACATTCAGTGAAGCTCTGAAGCTCTTGGAGAGGCGGATTTTGCGCTCTCGGCGCGTCAAGTAATTAGATTCGGCGACCGTCAAGCGAAAGCATAAGTACGCAGTTTGAACTCTGTCATTAGGGAGACTTGGCGCTGGTTTGCTTCCTCTTAAGGATTTGAACAGGTCTTCAACCACTCCGCATGTGAATCGTCTCTTATTGATCGCAAACATAATCATCTTCACCGTTCTTTGGCTTTCAAGCCAGAATATCCTCTTTGCTGAGCGATTTTCAAACATGGTCGGTAACGAGTTCATAATGGTTCCAAACGAAATAGTGCACGGGCAGCGGCTCTATACTCTTATCACGTCGATGTTTATGCACGCAGGCTGGATTCACCTGTTAGGCAACATGCTTTATCTCTACATTTTTGGCGACAATGTTGAAGACGCCTTCGGCCATCTTAGCTACCTACTGTTTTACATTATCTGCGGGTTGGCCGCGGCATTTGCACATATCATGAGCCTCACAAATCCTGCAGACTTCTATCGTGGTGTTCTCGGCGCTTCAGGGGCGATTTCAGGTGTCTTGGGCGCCTACGTAGTGTTGTACCCAAAGGCAAGAATCATAACCTTGTTAGGCTACATCATAGTGCCTCTGCCTGCAATTCTCTTCCTAGGCTTCTGGTTTGTCATGCAGTGGCTTTACGGGTTTTTCGACGTTTCAGGCGGAGTAGCCTATTGGGCGCACGTGGGCGGATTCATCGCAGGGATGATTCTGGCTTTTACTTTCGGGTTGAAAAGAAAACGGGCCAGAGAAGCGCGACTCCGTTTGTAGTGTGAGAATGTTTTGGGGTCTGCCCGTCATAAGTTCCTCATCTGCATAAATCAGACTGGGACGGCTACATCATCCCCCGAAAATAGGAACTGAGAACACCCAAATAAGCTTTCCACAGCAACTAGGGCTTTATCTTCTTGTACAATGCCTTTATCGTGCCCGAAACCGCCAAGACATGTATTGCGACAGCCTTGTTTCCTATTCTCGTTATCGATGCCAGCGCCGTTCTAACCATTTCAACAGCCGTGTGCGCGGTGCGGATCACGAGGCGACGTTTGTCCGGGTCATAATCAATCATGCTTAATCCTGCTTGACTTGCGCCGTATTCGCCGTAGAGTTTCATTACTGCATTCCACACAGCGTTCATTAACTCGCCTGAGTCAATCGGCTCCTCGCAACCTATCTCTAACGCCAAGTAACGGCGCTTAGCACGCTTCAGCAATCCTTCCCCCTCCGCACGACTCGTATGCCAGGCGCCACAAACCTTGGACTGAGTTTTTCCCTGTTCCTCTTCATGATTAACATGGGATTCCCTGAAACTGCGTCTAAAGCAGCTTTCTGGCCAAGATCGAACAGGTTTGCCAACGCAGCTAACTCCTGCGGTTTCCGCATGAGACGCTCGTCTGAGGCCCCACTCGACATGACAACGGGAACGCCGAACTTCCTGGCTATCGCCGTTTCCCTTCTCAAGCTGGACAAGAGTCTAATCCTTGACGGACCTTCAAGAATGAGCAGCGGTTTCATGTCAATTTCAAGACAAGCCAAACCGTTCGAAGCCAACTCGGCCTCAGCCAAGTCGAAGAATCTCCTGCGAAAATCAAACGGTGAAAAGTCTAACAGATCCACGCGGCGGTCTTTTGCAGCTTGTCTCGCCACATCCTTGGACTCGCACGTGACAGCAACTATCTCGAATTCTCTTCTGAACCTTCTCAGCGCCTTAAGCAGTTCTTCAGGCGTCCTGGGCTTCAAGTCCACGCGGGTTGCCAAATCCATCTTGGCTTCCTTGCAAACGTTCAGCAAACCCTTAACATTCGTTTCAGCGAAGTTCGGCGGAACAGTTATCGCAACCAGTCGATATTCGAGCTTCGAAGCCTTATTCACCATGCGCAAGACTTGTTCACCGTTTGCCAAGTCTGGGCACAGGTGCAAATCTGCATAAGTTCTTTTCATGGGAGCAACCCGAAACTTCTACAAATGTCTACGACTTCTTCAACACTGTGCTTCTTGAAGTGAATTCTAAGGTGGATCGAGTCTGTCTGACAAAGCCTTAGTTCGCCTAGATAAGCGGACTGCTTGTCAAGCCTGAGGTACAGATTTCCCTTTTCCACACGCTGCCCAATCTCGCTGCTCAACGTTTCCTTGTCCAAGATGGGTAGTCCCTGTGACAGTTTTTCAAGAACTGCTTGGGCGACTTTTCGGTCTTTGATTTTTGTTTCCAGAAGAACTATGGGGTTTCCGTGGTGGCCGGTCAGGTTGGACTTTTTGAAAACGACCATGTCAATCAGTTCTGCAGGAATAAAGTTGCGCACTGCGGCCAGAACCTTATCAACGTCTTCTGTGGCGTGTGCAAACACTCGTAGGTCAATGAAGGCTATTGGAATCTTGGAAGACAACTCTGAACCACTGCTTTTGATTAGTGCAGACTTAACTTTTAGATTTTCCCTTAGGCTTAGCCTTGCGCGGTGGTTTTCTGCTCTCCAAGAGATTCTTAACGGCTTCAACATTTTCTTCATGTAAGGTTCTTCGCC
>PEWI01000136.1:0-1561 GCA_002779555.1 Candidatus Bathyarchaeota archaeon CG07_land_8_20_14_0_80_47_9
ATAACACAAAACACACCTTACGGAACAGTCGAGTCAGTCAAAGCCGTATCCGACCTGGTCGCGCCGATCAGCGGCGAAATCCTAGAAGTAAACGCTGAAGTACAGTCAAAGCCCGAACTGCTAAACGAAGACCCATACGGAAAAGCTTGGCTGCTCGTAGTGAAACCATCAAACCTGCAAGCGGAATTACCGAATCTTATGGACTTCAACAAGTCAATCGAATGGCACAAGACCCTAGGAAAATAAGCGCGAAGGGACAGCCAAATGCCGAGACGTATAGTTATCATAGGCGCACACGCCGCAGGAGTAGACGCAGCCTCAGCCGCCAGAAAAACTGACCGCACAGCCGAAATCACACTCATAGCCGACGAGAAACACGTTGGCTACTCACGCTGCGGCTTGCCCTTCGTTCTAGGCGGACAAATCCCAAGCTTCCAAAGCCTCATCGTTTTCTCCCCAGCCTACTTCCAAATGATGAAGCTAACACTGAAAACCGAAACCAAAGCCACAAACATAGACCCCAAAAACAAAACCGTAGAAACACAGGACAAAACAGGCAAGACAGAAACCATCCCCTACGACAGCCTAATCATAGCCACAGGCGCCAGCAACTTCATGCCACCCATAAAAGGTAGAGAAAAGAAGGACATACTCTCGCTCAGAACGCTCGAAGACGGAGAAAGAATAGACCAAGCCGTCAAAAACGGAGCAAAAACCGCCGTAGTCATGGGAGCCGGACTCATCGGACTCGAAGTTGCCATAGCCCTTCAAGAAAAGGGCTTGAAAGTAACTGTTGTCGAGCTTCTGCCTCAAGTCCTGCCACAGATGCTTGACCCCGACATGGCAAAAATCGTTCACGAAATGCTGCAGGACAAGGGAATAAACATAATGACAGGAAAAGGCGTCGAAGAATGCCTAGGAGAAGAAAACATAACAGGCATAGTGGCATGTCAAGAGGAAATTAACGCCGACCTTTTCATCAGCGCCTTTGGCGTAAGAGGAAACACTGAACTCGCAGCCAAAGCAGGCATAGTCCTAGGCGAAACAAAACTAATCAAAACAACCGCCAGAATGGAAACCAACGTCAAAGACGTCTACGCCGTAGGCGACTGCACAGAATCAGCACACATAGTCACACAAAAACCCACAGTAGCCCAATTCGGAACCGTAGCCGTAAGACAAGGCAAAGTAGCAGGGATCAATGCCGCAGGAGGATACGCACTGTTCACAGGCGTACTAGGCTCAGCCGTCTCAAGACTGTTCGACACCGACGTAGGCGTAACCGGCCTAACAGAAACAGCAGCCAAAAAAGCAGGAATCGAAACCGTAGCGGGCACGATCGCTTCAAAAACGAAAGCCGACTACTACCCAGGCGCACTGCCCATAAAAGTGAAGCTCATCGTAGAAAAAGAATCGCAACGAATAATAGGCGCCCAAATCATCGGCGGAGAAGAAGTAACTCAAAGAATAAACGCGATATCCTTCGCCATACAGAAACAGATGACCGTGCGCGAACTGGCTAAAGCAGACACTGCATATGCACCGCCACTGTGCGAAACAT
>PEWI01000136.1:1875-14495 GCA_002779555.1 Candidatus Bathyarchaeota archaeon CG07_land_8_20_14_0_80_47_9
CCTTCCCAGTGGAAGCAGAAAAAGACGCCATAATCGTCAAAGGAAAACGCATACTCACACTCGCACAACGCGATCCTGCACAGCTGCCATGGAAAAACCTCGACGTATACCTAGCCGTAGAATCCACCGGACTTTTCACTGACCGAGAAAAAGCCTCAGCCCACCTGACAGCAGGAGCGAAAAAAGTACTCATCTCAGCACCGGCCAAAAACCCAGACGTAACCATAGTCATGGGCGTAAACGACAAAACCTACGACCCTGAAAAACACAACATACTCTCAAACGCTTCATGCACCACGAACTGCGTCGCACCCGTAGCGAAAGTCCTGCACGAAAACTTCGGACTCAAACAAGCACTCATGACAACAGCACATGCCTACACTAACGACCAGAAAATCCAAGACCTAGTCCACTCCGACCTACGCCGCGCAAGAGCAGGCGCAATAAACATCATACCCACCACCACAGGCGCAGCCGTAGCCGCCACACTCGTGCTCCCAGAACTCTCAGGAAGAATGAACGGAATCGCCCTGCGAGTACCCGTGCCAAATGTCTCAATAGTAGACTTAACCTGCGTACTGGAGAAGAACACAACAAAAGAGGAAATCAACGCCGCCTTCAAGAAAGCCGCAGAAGGACCGCTCAAAGGCATATTAACCTACACCGAAGATCCAGTGGTCTCGTCAGACTTCAACCACAGCACTTGGTCAGCAGCCTTCGACGCACAGTCAACAATGGTCCTCGGAGGCAACTTCGTCAAGGTCCTCGCCTGGTACGACAACGAATGGGGCTTCAGCTGTAGAATGGTCGAACTCATAGAGCTGGTCGGCGAGAAAGCAGGCTTCTAGCACCAAAACTGAACACCTAAGCTCAGGCCAATATCCTCCCACACGCTTTTTCTATTCATTCGTGAAAGAAGGTGAAAAAATGGCAAAATGTCTAACATTAGACGACATAAAACCGAAGGGCAAAGTAGTCCTAGTTAGAGTAGACTTCAACTCGCCCATAGACCCAGAAACCAAGAAAGTCCTAGACGACACGAGAATCCGAGTCCACGGCGAAACAACCATAAAAGAACTCGTGGAAAAAGGCGCAAAAGTCGTAATTCTCGCACATCAGGGACGCAAGGGCGACCCAGACTTCATTCCCCTGAAGCAGCACGCCGAAATCCTCGGCAAAATCCTCAAGAAACCAGTCAAATACGTTGACGATGTCTTCGGAGAAAAAGCCAAGAACGAAATCAGGAAGCTGAAAAGCGGTGAAATCCTAGTCCTCGAAAACGTCAGAACGTTCGCAGGCGAAACCAAGGAGGGGACGCCCGAAGAACACGCCAAAACAGAACTCGTCCAAAACCTAGCCCCACTGGCCGACCTGTTTGTCAACGACGCCTTCGCCGCCGCACACCGAGCACACGTATCAATCATAGGCTTCACGCCCGTGCTGCCCAGCGCTGCAGGACGAATAATGGAAAGGGAACTGAAATCGCTCAGCAAGGTGCTGGAAAACCCGGAAAAACCATGCATATTCATACTTGGAGGCGCCAAGGCAGACGACTCCCTTGAAATATCAAAATACGTATTGGACAAGGAAATAGCGGACTACGTGCTCACAGGAGGAGTCGTAGGCCAAGTGTTCTTGGCAGCAAAAGGGATAGACCTTGGCAAACCAAACATGGACTATCTAG
Organism: Candidatus Bathyarchaeota archaeon CG07_land_8_20_14_0_80_47_9; assembly: GCA_002779555.1. Classification (GTDB taxonomy): domain Archaea; phylum Thermoproteota; class Bathyarchaeia; order Bathyarchaeales; family Bathycorpusculaceae; genus 20-14-0-80-47-9. The sequence goes on from PEWI01000136.1 coordinate 3,560, forward strand.
AGAAAAAAGAGCTCATGAGCCTCTTACCCGGCATAAAAGCTCTCATTCAAAAATATCCGGACAAAATCAAGACTCCGCAGGATCTGGCTGTAGAAGCGCACGGCAAAAGAAAAGAGATATCGGTTAAGGAGTTGCCCACAGAATACCTTGCCTATGACATCGGAACAAAAACAGTTGACGATTACACCAAGACCATAAGAAAAGCAAAATCAATAGTCATCAGCGGACCAATGGGAGTCTATGAAAACAAGGAGTTCAGCTTTGGAACAAAAAAAATCCTCGAAGAGATTGCGAATTCTAAGGCATTTTCTCTGGCCGGAGGAGGACACACAATATCGGCCATAGAAGAATTCGGGTTAACCAAGAAGATCTCATACGTCAGCACCGCTGGTGGGGCGTTAATAGAATTTCTGATGGGCAAGAAGCTTCCAGGCGTCGTTGCGCTGGAAAAAGCTGCAGCCAGAACAGGTTAACGTCACGTACCGTTTCGAATAGCACGCGCCTTTTTTTCAGTCATGCACCCGCTTCTGCCTTTGCATCCTTGAAATACGCTTTTAACAAACTGAGAGTCTATATACGATTTGTGTGACGTGCATATGTCTGCGGAGATATCTAAGAGGATCGCCGAGTTTTTGGACTTGAAGATTGAGGAGGATGATGTGGGTCAACCGTATTTCGGCAACCCAGACTATGAACTATTGCCATTTCCTCCAGCCAGTTTCGTTCCAATCAAAGATGTCGAACCGAACATACGCACAGCTTTCGTGGATGGCGGAAACCAGGAAATACTCGGTGCACCGAATTTCTCAGCCCAGATTAACAGGGTATATTTCAACATCTTCAAGGGGCGGGACAGAATCCTCCCAAAGTCCTTGCCCAGAAGGATAGAGTTCTTTTCTGTCACGGTGTCTGATTTTAGAAATGGCGGAATATTCTATGATGCTAAGGTCTTTCCTCTGAAAGTTGAGTTCGAGGGCTTGGTACCTGATCATCTCTTGTCGTTCAGCTCACTTGACAGAACAGTCACGCTCGGAAACCAGAGGGCAGACATTAAGCATGTTGCTTCTGTCGCGAGGAGATTCGCTGAGTGGGAGTTTGCCAAGCATGTTATTGAAAATGAGCTTGAGGAGGGGGATATGATAGTCCATGACGGCAGCTTGCAGACAAGTCTTACTAATGAACATACGTACTTGGCGCGAGCACTCGAGGCAACAATGGAGAAAGGGGTCATTTTCGCTGGGATTTCGAAAACGAGTACGCTGTTCACGACTACTGGTCTTTCACTCTTGGGTGCTGTGCAGAAGTTGGCTGAAGGCTACAAGGTGAAAGGCCCTTGGTGTCTTCCGATAGCCAGGGTCGCTAACGTGTTGCATAATGCCTTCATATACGTGGTCAAGCTGCATGAAAGTGCCCACTATGTTTTCAGATATGAGATTTACGGCGAGCAGGCAAGGGGAATGAGTGAAGAAGACTTTGGCAGTGTTACTTCTGCTTTGGCGAGCAATTCAAAGGACATTAGCTTTCCGGGGTATCCTTACGGCCTGATAGATGCAGACAGCTTTGCTCGGGTGAGCGGGGATGAGGTAGATAAGTATCAAGTACCGCTTGTGTCCGAGATATCTAAGCTCGGCAAATGGAAGAAGATTTCGAGGCATATTTGCTCGGGTGACGCACATAGTATGTTAGACGTGTTGAAGGGTTGATGGATAATGGCTTTGGAAGTTTCGGGTCAGATAATTGCGGGAAAAACTGGACAGATACTAGCGAGGGAAAAGGCTGGTGGAGAAATAGAGATAGGAGATTTACTCGTAGCCGAGGAAGATGGAGGATACGTGATTCTCCAGGCTTACGAGCTTGTTTATGGGAGTCAGGTGCCGCAGCTCGTGCGAGAGCTTCTGGCCGGCATGAAGCTTGAGGGCATGGGTGCTGACTTGGATTTTCTTGAGCCGCAGCTGCGGAATTATGTTATAGCACAGATCAAGGCGCTTTTGCGGGTCGGCAAGAACAATGAGTTGAAGATACCGAAGACTCTTCCCAGGTTCTTTTCTACAATCAGACACGTTGCCGAGAAAGATCTTTTGTTTCTTACCAAGCCGGGAAGCCCTGTGTATCTTGGGAAAGTCAGGAGCGGGTCGAAGGTGCTTGACGTGGACGTTTATGTTAATGGAAAGGACATGCTCACGCATCATGTGTTGATTCCGGCTACTACTGGGAGGGGGAAGAGCAACCTTGTCAAGGTGATGTTGTGGAGCGTTCTGGCCCAGGACTGTCTGGGTATATTGGTTCTGGACCCTCATGATGAATATTACGGCAGGCATGGGAAAGGTTTGAAAGATCATTCCGCGGCAAAGCAGAGCTTGCTGTACTATTCCACGAATCCTGTTGCGGGGACAAATACTCTTGTTATTAATCTGAGGTCGATTTTGCCTTCACATTTTCAAGGAATAGTTGAGTTCACGGATGCTCAGCATGATGCCATATCTCTGTACTATAGTCGGTTCAGGGACCAGTGGATTGAGAACATTGTGCGGGGGACCGATATTGGTGATGCTGTTGCTCCTAGAACGCTTGAGGTGTTGAAGAGGAAGTTCGATAATGTGCTCGGCGTGTACATAGATGACAGCGGCGATTTTCAGTGCAGAAGCGGCGTTTTCAGTGACACCGCTGGTTTGGCCACTACCAGAGAGATTACGAAGGCTCTCGAAGATGGGAAGAAGGTTATTATCGACACGTCAAGACTGCTCGATGAGGCTGAACTGCTTATAGGGAGCATAATTTCGGGCGGAATCTTCCATCGGTATCAAGCCTACAAGTCTGAAGGAACGTTGGACGAGAAGCCCGTTGTAAGTGTCGTGATTGAAGAAGCGCCGAGAGTTCTGGGTGCAGACGTGCTTGCTGCGCGTGGAGACAACATTTACAGCACGATTGCCAGAGAAGGCAGAAAATTCAAGGTAGGATTAATTGCGATAACGCAGCTGGTCAGCTTGATTCCGCGAACGATTCTGGCAAACATGAACACAAAGATAATCCTCGGAAACGAGCTGGCGGCTGAGAGACAGGCTGTGATGGAGAGTGCGGCGCAGGATTTATCATCGGACGACAGAACCATCGCAAGCTTGGATAAGGGTGAAGCCATCGTGAGCAGCAACTTCACCAGGTTCGCTGTGCCCATTCAGATACCGTTGTTTGAAAAGTATGTTGAAGAGAACGTGCAGCCGAAGGAGAAGAACAAGACTGTTTTTGTGGGGTGAGGGCTTGTTTCGCCTTTCGGTGAAAATCTTATATAGGCGTTTTTTGTAAAAGTGAAATTGATTCGTTGTGAATGAGGGATTTGGCGTTGCGGAAGTTTGAGAGGATTTACCGTAAGCTGCTCCTCAGTAGTCTTCGCGAGGTCCCGTCCGTGCTTCAGGAAGATATTTCTTCAGACTGTGCGGTTTCGCTTGGTTTGGTCAACAAGGTTGTGCGGAAGCTTGAGGCGGCTATGGCAGTGGAAGTCACGCGAAGAGGTGTCCGAGTGTTGTCGCCTGCTAGACTTTTGAATTTGTGGGCTGCTGAACGTGATTTAGGTAGGGATGTCTGGCAGTCGTTTCGGCTTGACCCGGTTGTAGAAGTGGAGAAGGACCTTCCCAGGGACGTGCTGGTCACCGGTTTTTCGGGGTGGTTCAGTGTTTCTGGACGGAGGCCTGCCGAGTATGATCGCTTGTATTTCTACGTGAAGGATGTGGAAAGCTTCGAGTCATGGTTTGGTTTCAGGAAGAGTAGAGTACGCAAGGTGAATCCGAACGTGTTTGTCCTGCGCGTTGATGATGAGCATCTTGTTCGCTCTTCTGAGAAGGGGGTCGTTTGCGTTCCGCAAGTTTATGTGGACATATATTCTGCAGACGGTCCTGAGGCTTCTCCTTTTCTGCGCGATATTGCTTTGATGCATCCGAGTTTGAGTCTTTGGTGAGCGTGACTGGAATGCGGCGGGATGAAGTTGTAGAAAGGTCTTGGCGCGTTCTGGGTGAGCTTAAGGGTTTTGCGGATTTTGTGTTGATTGGCGGTTGGGGAGTATATTTATGGACTAGGAAACTAAAGAGTCGCGACATAGATGTCTACATTGATCAAAAGAACTTCTACAAGCTGCAGTCTGACTTGACGCTGAGGGGTTATGCGTTGAAGCGCAATGTTCGCTTGATGAAGTTTGAGGCTTTGATAAGCGATGTGGAAGTTGACATTTACACGCCTTTTATGAGCAAGTTGGTGATTCCATGTTCGGATGTGTTTGATCGTAAATTGTATTCGATGATTGAAGGTTTCAAGGTGGCAGTTCCCGAGGTCTTGCTATTGCTGAAGGCTCAGGCTGCAAAGGACAGGTGGCACGCAGAAAAAGGGTTGAAAGACAGAGTGGACATCATCTCTCTCTTGAGGTTTGCTGACGTGAAAAGGGATGTGCTTGATCAAGTGCTAAGGGAGTATGATACTCAGCATAAGCTACGAGACGCTGTCAAGCGAGCAATATCTGAAAGCAGAATTGAATACAGGTTTCTTGGACTTGCGTATGAAAAGGATGGAGTTCAACTGAAAAAGTATTATGGGAACCTGTGAGTGAGGTTTCGATTCACGTGTTGGCAACGAATAAAGGGGGTGCTGGACAAGAACGTGGGTGCAAGTGTAAGTTGCGCCACGAGGTTGGCGGTTATGAGGACCAGAAAGGTCACAGGATTGTAGGCTGGGTCACATGTGAGATAAAAGATAAAGAAAGCGAATGGAACAAAGTGACATACATGCTGGCGAAATACGTGGAATACGCAAACGTAGGAGGAAACAAGACAAGAGGATACGGAGTAACAAGACTTATCCAATCATTTCACAAAGATAACGCAAAGATCAATTCTCAAGGTGAGTGAGAACAATGTTAGTTCACCAATCCAAACCCACTTTTTCTAAATTGACTATTCCAGATTTTCCCTACGCGATACTGGCCAACATGAACACAAAGATAATACTTGGAAACGAACTTGCGACTGAGCGACAAGCGGTGATGGAGGGTGCGGCGCAGGATCCGTCGTCTGACGACAGAAATGTCTCAAGCTTGGACGAGGGTGAAGCCATCGTGAGCAGCAACTTCACCAGGTTCGCAGTGCCTACTGAGATACCTCTGTTTGAGAAGTGTGTTGAAGAGAACCTGCAGTCGAAGGAGAAAAACAAGGCGGTTTTTGTGGGGTAAGATAGCATGTTCAAGTTTGCTCACTTTGCCGATTGTCACATAGGCGCGAACAGAGGGCCCGTTCTGGAGAAGCTGGAATTGGCCGCGTTCAGTAAAGCCATGGACGTTTGCATGCAGGAAAATGTTGACTTTGTTCTGATTGCTGGAGACCTTTTTCACGCAAACCTGCCTGACATGTACGTTGCTAATGAAGCCGTAAAAAAGATGAAGGAAGTCAAGGACGCAGGCATTCCAATCTACGTCATCTACGGAAGCCACGATTATAGCCCGAATGGCACGTCGATTATCGACATTCTTGCAAGCACAGGACTGATAAAGAAAGTAGTGAAGGGAGAAGACGTCGGTGGCAAGCTTAGGCTGGAAGTGTTCACAGACCCGAAAACAAAGGCGAAACTCGTCGGAATATCAGGTAGAAAAGCAGGGTTAGAACGGAACTATTTCGAAATACTTGACAGGGAATTTTTGGAGAAGGAAGAAGGATTCAAGATATTCGCGTTTCACAGTGCAATATCGGAGCTTAAGCCGGAATTTCTGGCGCAGATGGAGTCAATTCCAGTGTCCTTGCTTCCGAAAGGCTTTGACTACTACGCAAGCGGGCACGTGCACCGGAGGACTGAGTCAGGGTTTGCAGGGTATGAGAGAGTGGTTTTTCCGGGGGCGCTGTTTGGCGGGTATTCAAGAGATTTGGAAGACAGTGCCAAAGGGGAGAAGAGAGGTTTCTATGTGGTGAGTTTTGACGATAAGGTGGAAGAAGTCAAGTTCATGGAAGTGTCGGTTTGTGACTTTGAATATTTTGAGTATGATGTTTCCGACAAGAATTCGGTGCAGGCCAAGAAGGATCTGTTGGATAAGCTGAGTAAGATTAAGGCCGAGAGCAAGATTGCCGTTGTCAAGATAAAGGGGGAACTGTCAGGAGGCAAGACTTCGGATATTAGCTCAAGCGAAATCAGGGACCTCCTGAAAGAGAATGGTGCGCTGGACGTTATCATAAATCGTTATGGACTTACATCAAAAGATTACGCGTCCGTCAGAGCCATAGGCGAGGATGTTCCTGCGATTGAAAACAGGCTCCTGAGAGAAAACATCGGAGCAGTCAAGGTTTCAATAGAGGAGTTGAAAGCGGACAAAGGTGCCAAGCTCGCGCAAGACTTGCTGAAGGTTCTGAGGCAAGAGCAGAAGCTCAACGAGACCAAGAAGGACTACGTGGAACGCATCCAGAAGCATGCGTTAAACACGTTGGGCTTGGGAGATGAGGGCAAGTGATTCTGAGGTCGTTGAAGCTTGAGAACATCAGAAGCTACACTGAGCAGACGGTCTCATTTCCTATGGGAACGACTCTTTTTGAGGGTGACATAGGTTCAGGAAAGTCAACTATTCTTATGGCGATAGAGTTTGCCCTTTTTGGTCTGGGCTCAGAGAAAGGAGGAGCCTTGCTCAAGGCAGGGGCAAAGAAAGGTCTGGTAAGTCTCTGTTTCGAAGTTGAAGGGAAGGAGTATGAGGTGTGCCGAAGCTTGGAGAGGAAGGCCAAAGGCGTTCAGCAGTCTGATTGCAGCCTCAAAACCGAAGGCACAGTGCTTCAGCTTTCAGCCTCTGAGATGAAAGAAAAGATTCTTGATATACTGGCTTTCAACGAACCGGCAGACCCCAAAGCGCAGAGCGTCATCTACAGGTACGCTATTTTCACGCCACAAGAAGAAATGAAAGCAATCATCTGGATGAAAGCAGACGCCAGGCTTCAGACGCTTCGAAAAGCATTCAGAATTGAGGATTATCGAATCGCACTAGACAACTCCTCAACTCTGGCGAAGACGATTAGAGAAAAGTCGATTAAACTAGCCTCACATGCTTCTGACCTTGAAAGCCGCAAAGAAAAATGCAAGGCAACAAGGGGGGAAATTGGAAAATGCGAGGAAGAATTGGCAAGCCTAAGCGGGAACAAAGCGGGTCTTGACGAAAAAACAGCTAGGTTGCGAGAGAAATTGGATTTGCTGCGGAAAGACAAGGACTTGCTCGGAAAGGCAGTAGGTGAGGTTCCTCTCTTGGAGAAGCAGATGAAAGAGAAGAATGGTGAAGTAGTCAAACTTGAAGCTGAGATGGAAGAACTTTCTGCGGAAATAGGGAAGCTGCAGCCAGAAGCGGAAAAGCTGAGCAAGATTCAGCAGCCTACGCCGAAAACTGAAGCTGAACTGAAAGAAGAATCGAAGAATGCTAGAGGGAAAGAGCGAGAACTCAGGTCGACTGAGGATGTCATAGGAGCGAAGATAAGTGACTATGAATCTGTGGAACAAAATCAAGTCTGTCCAACCTGCGACCGGCCTGCAGACCCGATGGAATTCGAAGAGAAAATCAAGCTGAAAAAGGAGGAAAAGCGCAAAGCTTCAGAGGAGGTTACTGCCTGCGAAACCAAAATCAAGGAAATAGAAGCCCTACAAGAATCACAACGCCAATACGACGCTGCGCGAGTGAGGCTGCAGAATCTGAATGAGCGGATAGGGAGAAATAACGAGGGAATAGAGAAGGATCGTGAAAAGATCCAGGAACTAAAAGGACAGGTTGAAGAGGCCAAGGAAAAGCTTGAGAAGGCCCAGCAGCAGGCAGAGGAATTCAACAGAATCTCAGGCGAGACTGAGGGCGCCTCCAAGGATTTGAACGAAGTCGAGTCGCAGCTCAAGGAGGTCGAGAGAAGGATTTCGAGAACCCAGACGACTCGTGAAATGCTCAGCAATCAGGTGGAGGAATTGGAAGCAGAAATCAGGAACAAGGAAAAAGAAAGGAAGGCTGCTGAGAGGCTGAAGGAATACCAGATGTGGCTTGAAGAGTTTTTGGCGCCAACCTTGGAAGCGATTGAAAAGTACGTTATGATGAACATAAACCAGGAGTTTAATCAGCATTTTCAGAAATGGTGGGGAATGCTCGTAGAGGATCCCAGCAAAGAGTCCCGCATTGATGAGGATTTCACGCCTATTGTTGAGCAGGATGGGTATGAGCAGGACTACAACTATCTTAGCGGCGATGAGAAAACTAGTCTGGCCCTTGCCTACAGACTCTCGCTCAACACCATCGTACAGAAAGTCTCAGCAGGAATCAAGTCCAACCTCTTGATCCTCGACGAACCCACAGACGGCTTCAGCAAAGAACAACTATTCAAGATCAGGGAGATACTTGACGAACTTAAATGCCCACAAGTAGTCATGGTCTCGCATGAGAGAGAGCTAGAAAGCTTCGCTGACCAAGTTCTGAGAGTCGAAAAGAAAGACGGTGTTTCTCAAATAAAGGCAATCTAGAGAGCGCAGGCGCTATTAGTTGGCAGTAGTGTTGGCTACAATTTGACGAGCGGAGTTCGCTGCAGCCACCGAAGGAGATATGGAGATGGTGTTGGTGTGTGGGCCTCTTCCACCTCTGAAAGCCTTGCAGCAACTTCTAAAAATGTCAGTGTGCGGGGTTACGTGCCGCATCTGTAAGAGCATTTTCGCCGCGGCTGACTTTGGCTTGGTTGAGGGTGGGCTTACTTCTGCGGTGGAGTTGGCGGCGGTTGGGACTCCGTTCGTGTACGTGCCTCTGTCGGGACATGTTGAACAAGAATCGGAGGTTGCGCCGAGGCTGGAACGCTAAGGAATCGGAAGACGGATGAGCTTCGAAGAGCTGACGTCGCAGAATCTTGTAGGAGTCTATGCAGATGCACTTGAATTATCCCTCCTCACGCGGCGTGTAAATTTGCCAGTCAATGGAGTGGACGTAACCTCTGAAGTAATTCTGAAATTCTTATGATTGTGCACGTTAAGAGGGGTGTGGTCTTTTCAGACTGACCCATAGTCTGGGGCGGAAGTAACTCTAAGTGGCGAAATCTACTCATCTTCTGCTTTTTGCTCGTGGGCGCCAGAATAGGGTGTAAATTCCCATTTACACTAGAGAGTGGAGATTTCTCCCGAATTCCGTCATCACATGACCGTTTTCTTCTGGGAGAATATTAAGCAATTACGTAATAATAAAGACTGATAGAGGCTAGTTCTACGATAGTTTGCTACTTGCTCGATAGACATTGGGATTGTTGAATTGAAAGTCAAAGCAGTTACGAAAGGTCTCTTGGAAATAGTTTCTTTGCTTTTTCTGTGTATTCGATAAGACCTAGTTGTTTGAGGAAATCAAATCCGTCGTAGACTTCCCATATCCAATCTACAACCTTGCCATCAACGATGCGGAAGATGTCAACCAGAGAAATAGTAATCTTCTTGCCAGTAGGGGCTAATGTTATCTTGCCAATCGAAGGCAAATACTCTTGATATTCGCCTGTGTGTGTCCCCGTAAATTTGAAGCGAACCCACACCTTATCCCCTTCAGCGACTATGTCCTCAATGGTCTCATGAAAATCTGGATAGCCCTTGCGAAGAATAGTTATGAATTGTTTGTATTCTTCCAGACCCCTCAACTGATGTGCGTGGTCAAAGAAATCAGGTGCTATAAACTCATCTAATAAGGCTAAATCTTTCTTATTCTCGGCTTCAAACCATCTTCGTATGATAGCCTTATTTTTTTCTAATGACATAGGCATCGCCTATATTATCAATCCCACGAGTTCAGCTATAACTTTTCCGCAAAACCAAAAACTGCTTATTTTCAAGTTGTTCTTGTCAGTATTTTCGGTTCTTTCCATTCTTCCCTGAGGGTACTATACACATAAACATCTCTCAGCTCTCCTCTGAGAAAAAAGTATTTACGCATTGTTCCATCCTTTTTGAAACCTGCTTTTTCCAAGACCTTATGAGAAGCTAGATTTCTTGCATCTGTAGAGGCTTGAATACGCATCGTGTCTCTCGATAGAAATAGGTAATCCACCATAATCTTCGTAGCTTCTGTGCAGTAGCCTTTCCCTCTTTCACTCGGAACTAGAGCATAGCCGATTTCCAATTGCTTGCCGCAAAATGGGTGCAGGACGCAAAAATGGACCATAAAACCGATTTTGGTCCCGTCTTTTTTCTCTATGATGAACTCCTTCATTTCATACGCTTTGTCATTCTCAAACATCTTCTCTGTCTCAAGTCTAGAAACCTGTCGAAGGGGATTGTATTCACCCAAGACCTCAAGACTACTAAGCCATTCCGCAAATAGAGGCAAGTCCTCCTTCTCCACAACCCTCAAATTCACATTCTTACCTTCAAGCAATCTGAACACCAATCCATATAGTTGCTTTGATTTCGGCTATAACTTTTCCCCAAAATCAAAAACTAGCTTATAGAAGCTTATAGAGAATTGTTCAATTTACCTTCCTTTTTCTCCAAATTAGCATGCATTCTTATGCAACATGAAACCTTCAAACAAAGGAGGAAACAACAAAAATCACACTCAAATCCAACTAAAAGTTCAACCTATATATAAGGGAGGGCTAGACCAGTCACACACAGGGCAAAGAATTAATGCAAGTATGCACAGAATACTTTACGGTGCAAAACATGAGGGATAACGTTCTCTGTTCGTAAAGACAAAACCTTTAATATCCCTCAAACCAATTTAGAAACCTTTATGGAATTTTTAAAACGAATCGAAGAAAAATGGCAGAAAAACTGGGAAACCGCAAAAATCTTTGAGGCAGACCCAGACCCACATAGAGAAAAGTTCTTTCTCACTTTTCCATACCCCTACATGAACGGACCACTCCACGTAGGCCACACCTTCACAGCCTCGAGAGTAGACGCATACGCTCGATTTAAACGAATGCAAGGCTACAACGTC
>PEWI01000032.1 GCA_002779555.1 Candidatus Bathyarchaeota archaeon CG07_land_8_20_14_0_80_47_9
TATTTTAACTTTCCTATTCCATTTCTCCCTCTACTCTGTTTCACTCCTTCCTTTTCCTCGCGTTCGATAAAGGCAACCACCTATTCGCCCACAAGCAGGGGCACTATGGCTACGCATCCAGACCTCCTTCAATCATTTTAGCGTCCACCAAGGGACAGGTTTTAGGCGAGGAAACATTCAGGTCTGATCGTAATACTCACGCTTGTTCTTTAACACCGAATAGCAGCACAGCAGCAGCTTATGAGCAGCCGCCACCGTCGCAGCTCTTCTCCCCCTCCTCTCCGCTATTCGATGATACGCACGAGTTATGGCGGTATCATACTTGTGAACGTGAGCCTGAGCAGCCTCAACCATCACCCAACGCAGCCATCGGCTACCCTCCTTAGTGACGCCGCCATGCCTAACCACGCCGCCAGAAGCACGCGTAGAAGGCACCAAACCAGCGTAACTGCAAAGCCTATCACCGAAAGGAAACCGGTTGACGTCTCCGATCTCGCTCTTCACGAGCAACGCAGAGTAATAGCCGATTCCTGGGATAGTCATCAAAAGCTTAACATCCTCATCCTCTTTCGCCAAGCCTCTAAGCTGTCTAGAAAGCAGCCTGATTTCATCATCAAACGCTCTCATAATTCTAAGGTAAGACTCTATGGGATCAAGATTTAACAAGTGAAGCCACTCTACTCCTTTCCGGGTGAACAAGCCATATTCCGACGGCCACTTCACCCCTTCATAAGTCAAAACACTCTTGATCTTCACTTTGAGCTTGACGCGCTGCCGGACCAGGAAGGCTCTGCGTCTCACCTGTTCTCGAAGCACGGAAATCTCCCTGTCAGGCATGTACGCAAGCGGCAAAGCATCCAACCTGGCCAGTTCAGCAATAGCCCTAGAGTCCACGCGGTCACTTTTAATCTTCGCCTCAGCGATGTACCGTGTCTTCTTAGGATGAGAAACCACAACGTCAAAACCCTTGCCTGCCAACTGCCTATACAACGCCGCTACCGGGGTAGAAGCTTCCATTGCAACCTTGCCAACGTTAAAGTGCGACAGGTACGAAAGCACTTTCTCATTATTCATTTTCATCTGGTTAACTATCTTTCCTTCAGGACTCAAAATAGTCGCATAAGTCGAATCCTTATGCACATCCAAACCACAAACAAAGGCGCTCATAACATGGCGTGAGCGCCTCTTGCGTAAAACACTTCC
>PEWI01000227.1 GCA_002779555.1 Candidatus Bathyarchaeota archaeon CG07_land_8_20_14_0_80_47_9
CCATACGCAAAAAACACCCAAACCACAACGCACTGGAGAAAGATCTGCTAGCGTACTGGTTCCTAATCCAAGAAACCGAAACCGCAAACCAAAAACTACTTGAAGTCCTCCAGAAACAACACTTCCACATCAAACGGATTCTTCCGCATTTCCCTCACAAGCTCATCTTCTCTTCTCGCAAAAAAAGCCTTAAATGCAAGCCTCCTCGCTAACGCAAGACAAAAACAGTCAGCCAGAGAAATAGCTCTCTCACATTTGAGCCTTGCCGCATCCTCAATCAAAAAAGAAGTATCTTCAACATGGATGTAACCCGAAGCCAACAGCCTATCGACTCTCTCCTTTGACTCAATCAAGCCCAGCCTTCGACAGGCGATGTACCTAAGCTCCGCGACATTAGATTCAGTGGTGTACGCAATAACAGAATCTTTCTCCATCGCCTCCACAAGCCTCAAGCCCATCGGCGACAGAAACAAAGCTTCAATGAGCACGCTTGCGTCCAGAACTAAGCTTCCGCTCAAGTCTCTCTTCATCAAGTCTCCTCTCACGATACAACTCATCAAGAGCCTCTTCAACGCCAGGCGCGGGCTTGCAGGCTTCCCGCAACAACTGCGGCTTCTTCTCCCTCTCACTCAGCAAGTAGCGCAGAGCCTCATCAAGAGCAACCCGCCGCCCAAGCTTGATCTGCAACTCCGAAGCAATCTTAAGCAGCTTCTCCTTCACTTCATCCGTAACAGCTATGGTCGTCATAACCATCACAACAACTATAACCACCGCAAAATAAAAACATGCCGCAACCCCTCACTAACAGCCCTCTAATCCAGAAACGCACAAAACTACCTGACCAAATCCAGCCTGAACTCTTTCCTCACAGACTTGACATGCCTGAAATGCTCATCCATAGTACGAAGCACCAAACCCCTCCTAATACACATCGCAGCCACCAAAACATCCACCGCCGGAACAGGCTTACCAGCCTTAAAAAGAGAAACCGAAACCTTCACAGCCTCGTCATAATCCTCAACCACAGGATAAATAACCCCTAACTCCTTGAGCTCCAAAGCCTTCGGAAACTCCACCACATTAAAAACAGTCGCAAAACCCTTCGCAACCCGCCTACTACTTCTGAGAAGACCTATGAGCGCACTTGTGTCGAAGACAACCTCTTCCACTCAGCATCCCTCGCCTTCTCATAACACTTACCAGCCTCATCCAAACCAACAGAACCAACATCCAACCCTGACTCCTTCAACATGGACGCCAAATCCTCCGAAGAAACAACCCCACGTTCCACCACCTCAAGCCGCCCAACATACTCCACCAACGCCCGCCTCACAACCTCACTCCACTTAACCTCAGAATACCTTTTCATCTTGTTATACAACTCCTGCGGAATCGAAACAGTAATGTTAACCATAACCAAGCCCATACATTTCTACGTGAATTCACAGATTTAAGTATTTCCACAGAAAACCGCATTCACACAACGCTACAAACACATAACAACCTTCTCGCGTCAAGCACGATAAAAGGTTATTTCCCAAGACACACAAACCACAAGCACGGAAGGAAACACAAGATGCGCGAGTTCATCCTCTACAGCCGCCTAGGTAGAACAGAACCAGACTGGACAAACCTCCACGACGCAGGACGGCTAGACATAACCCACGAATGCATAGTCGCCGCACTGTTCCTATCACACGGACTCCGCCGAAACGTCACCTTCCACACCATACTGCACGGCCCACCCAAGCCGCCACGCCACATACAAATAGACGGCCAAATCCTCTACGACGTAAGAACGGATCAGCAAACGTGGACCAACATACTAAAGAAAACATTGTCCGACAAACCGCACCCAGGCATCACGACAAACAAGACCAGCTTCGAAGCACTCGTGAAAATAAAAGCACAACAACAACCCATCTACGTACTGGAGGAAGGCGGAACAGACATAGGCGAAGTCACAATCGGTCAGAACCCCGTCTTCGTACTAGGCGACCACGTAGGCCTCCCCAAAAAAGCAGAAACCTTCGCCTTGAGATACGGAACGAAAATAAGCCTCGCGAAACAGCCCTACCTCGCAGCCACATGCATAACCATACTAAACTATGTGCTAGACAGGAAAGAAAACCCCTAATCAATATCCGAAATGAACAACACTTTAATCCTCAATCGCAGTTCATTTCATCAAACGTTGTGATCAGCATGGCGGAACGCAAAAACAAACGCGAAACCGAAGAACTAGAAACCGAAGAAAACGGCTTCCTCATAGAACCAACCCAAGTCGAAGTAGGCTCAGGCTACACCATGTCAGTCAGCTACGACGAACACGACAAACCAATCATCGACGTAAAAACCTACGGAGAAGTAAACCTCTCACACCTCCGAAGAGAAATCCTCCGCGCCTTCCCAGACGCCCAAATCCGGCAGCTAAACCAAAGCCGATCAATCCTCGTCGCAAAAAAACACAAGAAAAAACGCAAACCCACCAAATAGCAACACTACGCGAACAGAATTCCGCCCAAAAATCAGCTTCCAGATACGAGATTGAAATAGAAGCCGAAACCCCTCGATATAAGTTTTCGCACAAAAACCAAAAAACACAACATCAAACACAAGATTTTCCGAAACAAGACAAGACCAGAGCAGAAACCGAATTCGGAATTGACAGAAGCAGACACGATTAGTTTTTTTAACGTCTCTCTCTTCTGCTGCAAAATCAAACCCAGACCCGAGAAACGTGAACACACCGATGAGCCAGAAACATGCCCCAGAAGAGAAAACAGAAGCCAGCTTGAAACCACTCTACACGCGTTCAGTAGTAAACTCGCTCAGATCAGGAATGGTCAACCCCTTCACGGGAGCTACGCCGTAAAACTCGGCGCCTCCTCCTCGCTGATGGGCTGGTTCCAATCCTCATCAAACATCTCAAACAGCGTAATGCAAGTCTTCTGTGGAAGACTGAGCGACAGACTGAGAAAAAGAATACCTTTCATAATCCTCGGCGGCCTAATCGTCTCCGCACTGTGGATACCGATGATATTCGTGACCAACGCCACTCAACTAATCATACTGCTCGCCGTCCAAACACTCTTGGGCTCAATGGCCACGCCAGCACTGACCGCCATCATAGGCGACCTCGTCCCAACAAGTAGATTCGGAAGAGCCAACGCCTCAATATACCTCTGGGCGTCAATCGGCGGCCTAGCCGCCACGCTGGCAGCAGGAATCCTAATGATGACCGTGGGCGGAACACTTCAAGGAATGTTCTTCATTCCGCTCACAGCCGCAACAGTCCTCGGCATAATCTCATCCCTCCCACTGCTGGGCCTAAAAGAAAAGAAAAGCACCGAAAAACCTGACTTGAAACAGCACTTTTTCTCAGACATGTTCAGCGTGCTGAAATATGCAAGGAAAAACCCAGACTTCGTCAAATACTGCTACGTAGTAGCCACTTTCGAATTCTTCATGTCCATATCATAGCCGCTGTTCTCAATCACACAAGTCACCATCCTGAACGCCTCAATGCTCCAACTCGCCCTCCTCTCAGTCGTCCAGTCAATCGTGATGAGAGCCTTCCAAGACTGGGCTGGAAAACGAGCAGACACACGCGGAAGAAAACCCCTGCTCGCATTCTTCAGATTCAGCCTGATAACCGTCCCAATAGCCTACCCCTCTCACCAGACATAAACACCCTCATAGCAGTCGGAGCCTTCTGGGCCTAGCAAGCGCCTTGGGACAAGCAGCAGTTACCGCCTACCTGCTGGACGTTACACCTGAAGAGCACCGCGGAAGCT
>PEWI01000216.1 GCA_002779555.1 Candidatus Bathyarchaeota archaeon CG07_land_8_20_14_0_80_47_9
TTTTCCAGAAATCTTTGCGAAGAAAGAGAAACCGTTCTCGCCAGCTTTTGAACGCTGGTCTCCCTGCTCTTTTCTGCCTGATTTATCATCCACCGAACAGCGTTTCTCATAAGTGGCTCTGTTTCTCTTGCTGCAAAAAGAATTTCCTTCGCTGACAAAAGCTCTTTCAAAAAGTCTCTCTTGCTCCTTGCCTTCGTCTGTCTTGCCAGCACTTCTACTGCTTTTATTGCGGCTATGGCAATGTTTCTGGCACCTTGTATCTCAAGTCGTTTTATCTTTTCAGCTGTGATCTGGATTGATTCAGACAACAATCTCACCTGCAAGAACGCTTACCCATTTTATTGCGGAGTACACTATAAATTTTCGGTAGACACTGTCGCGCTGTTGGAATATTTCGAGAGAGGAAAAAACGCGTGCAAGTGTTGAAATGATAAGGATGACGGAAATTTTCAAGCGCTTTTGATTTGCTTGATGTCCTTGTTTCCTATTTTGAGAAGCGGTCGTTCTTCCACACGTCTGCTGTGTCGCTGTAGCCTCGGACTTCCCAGTAGCCCATCTCCTTCTTTGAGGTGAGTTTTATCCTCGTAATCCACATTGCGCTCTTGTAGGCATATTTGCTTGGAACAACCAGCCGCACAGGAGCACCGATGTCGCCTTCAAGATAGTCTCCATTGAGCTTGTAAGCCAAGACAACATCGTCTCCTGAGAGCTCCTCCAACGTCAGAGAAGTCGTGTATCCGTCCGCACATTCGAAGGAGGCAAACTCGGCTGTGGCCTTAGGCTTCACCAAAGCGACTAGGGACTTGAATCTGACTCCTTCCCACCTGCACTTGAGAACGCTCCAACCTTCGACGCAGTGAAAGTCGCTCACAGACTCAACCTTCAGCAGCTTCAAAAATTCGTCCCAATTCAACCGCAAAGGCTTCTCGACTTCCCCGTCCACTGTGAGAACCCAATCCTTTAGGCTAATCTTTGGAACAGGGACACCGATAGTCGGGTGGTCTTTGCCCCATCTTAGAAGCCGTTTGATGGCGGTTTGGTTCGGAGGAAGCTCTCTGCGTTCGTTATCTAGGTTTTTTGGCGCCATGTTAGTTCAGATAGAATAAATTGATCATGAGAAATAAGGATTGCTAGGAAGAATCATTTCAGCGCTTATGATTCTAGCCCTCGAAGTTTCCCAAGAAGCTTGTTATCTGTTTTTGAGTCTTCTGTTCCTTAGCGAAGTTCGAGACTCTGACTCCAGCTCTTCTTACGTTGAGTTCGGAATCGCTGAGCAGTTTCTCAAAAAGCTCCCACACCGTTCTTTTCAAAATCTCCAACTCGTCTGCTGGATTGTCAAGGGTTTTCGACTTGCTACGAATGCTCATGTCTATGAAAACAGCGATTATTCCAACGGACTTGAAACCGAGCCCTCTCTGCCTTACATCTTCATGCACTTCTTCGCACAGTCTGTCAGTTCTGTCAAGAATGACCTTCAAATCCCTCGTGTCTTCCTTCAACGTTGCAATCCTGCTCATTGATTCAGCCTCACCCCGCTCTTGAACAGGCTCGTCATCTATTCCCATCGAAGCGTTATGGAAATAGGTTCCCAGTTTCCTTCCAAAAACCTCAATCAGTCTCCGCACATCGTACTTTGCAAGGTCGCCAATCGTCCGAATTCCCATCGTTTCCATTCTCTCTTTGGTCTTCACGCCGACACCGATAAGATGATCAACAGGTAGCGGAGCCAAGAAGCTTTCAACTTGGTCAGGTTTGACAATCGTTAGACCGTCAGGTTTTTGCGCGTCGGCTGCAATCTTGGCGACAAGCTTGTTGGGGCTGATCCCGATTGAGCACGTGAGTTCGCACTGAGCTCTGATGTCATTCTTTGCTCTTCTTGCTAGTTCTGCAGCCTGCTCAAAACTACCATTGACTCTTCGGCTCACATCCAAGTACGCTTCGTCTATGCCAACCTGTTCAAAGTAGTCGGCATAACCTCTCAGAACCGTCATTGTCTTCTCAGAAACCTCTTCGTAGAGCCGATGATCCACCGGTAAAAATACAGCTTCAACATTCTCCAACTTGCTTTTGGCCAAGGCGATTGGCATGCCAGACTTAATGCCGTACCTTCTGGCCACGTAGTTCGCTGTGCTCACCGCTCCGCTGTCTTGACTACGGCCTGAATACACACAGACAACCACGGGCTTGCCTTCAATAGATGGGTTTCTCCTCTCCTCTATTTGGGCGAAGAAATAGTCAAAGTCCACCAGCATTATGACTCTAGGTTGCAAGGCTTTCTTTCTCAAGAACTAGAAAAGCTGTAAATGATTTACGCCTTTCCTCTTCCGAAATTTATAACCCTTCCGGAACAGTCTGGCCTGCAACTTGGAACAGGCGCGGCTGTGGTAGAAAAGACTAATCTTGTCGAAGACACATGATTTCCTAATCAAGCGCGATGTGCAAGACAATGGATGTCACTACTAGACGCATAGCAATGCAGCGGATCAAAACACTTTTCCGCTTGGCAAAGGAGTCTTTTCATGAAGACCCTTCTCTGGCTCAACACTACGTGGACAACGCAAGGAAAATAGCCATGGCCGCCAAAGTTCGACTGCCGAAGGAATACAGGCATCAAGTGTGTCGACACTGTAAAAGCTTTATCCAGCCAGGCGTGAATTGTCGTGTGCGCATCCAGCAACGGAGAGAACCACACGTGGTAATAACATGCCTAAACTGCGGCAAACAAACGCGGCTGCCTATGAAAAAGAAGGAGGGGAAATCGAAAGTATGAGTGAATTGACTGCTGGAAAGAAACGTTTCGTCAAACACACGCTGAGTGAAGAAAGCCCAACAATGCTGATAGGCAAAGGCGGCGTTTCAGAAGAAGTGCTGAAAGAGGTTGCAAAGCAGCTGGAGAAAAGGAAGATGGTGAAAGTCAAACTTTTGGGCACGGCTCTCAAAGGAGGCGAAACAAAGCAGATTGCTACGCGAATCGCTGAGAAAACAGAAGCCTCATTGGTGGATGTTAGAGGGCACACTTTCATGCTTTATAAGCGACGCAAAAAGTGAAAGCCTTTATATGAGGCTTAACCGTGTCCAAACGCGAACTTACTCCTTTTCTTTGATAGCTAACAGTTCCCGGCGCATCATGTCTCTCAATGCCGCGCTCAATGTTTGAACTTCGCTATTATCCGTGTCTGCTGCACTATTTGAGATTATAGTTCTGTGCGGCTGTAGCATGGCTTCCCTTGTCAAGATTTCTTCAGGGTTCATTCCCCATGCTCTGATTATTTCTTTCAAAGTTTCAATTTTGCTGAGTCTTGTTTTAGGCCTTATTGACAAGCCGCTTGCTCCGTAAATGTTTCTGAGAAACTCGATGCCTTTCATTTGGATGTCGTGGTAGGTGCTTAATGTGTGTCCCATCATATATTCGAGGTATTCTGTTGGAACGCCTAGGGCTGCCATCTGTGTTCTGAAAAACTTACGTATTGAATGTGCGCACAGCATGTAACGGCGTCCTCTGATGCTTTCAAGCATGTTGGCTCTGACGTATAGGTTGTGAACTGCACGGTAGACTGCTTTCCCGTCCACTGCTCTAGGCTGGCGGCCATGTTCGGCTCTAATCAGCGGGCTTGTATCGTTTATTGTTTCAGGAGGTATTTTTCCGCATGGGCTGCCGCGTCGCCTCAGGTCAAGGTAAACACGTAGAAAGTCGGCTGCTTCCTTGCCTATGAAAGTGTCGTAGTCACAGTATTTGCCCTTAGTTATTTCTGATTCAATGTGAATGTGGACTGGCGTAATGCCGTTTTCCAAGTCTCTCTTCACGTGGCCGTATTGCAGTTTTGCTAAGGTTCCGACTCTGAAGCCGCCTAGAGCAAGCATTGAGACTATTACTTTGTCGCGCAAGTCTGCTATGTCTATGAGATGCTGAAGTTCTTCAGGTGTAGGTGCGCGGTCTTTGTTGGTTC
>PEWI01000195.1 GCA_002779555.1 Candidatus Bathyarchaeota archaeon CG07_land_8_20_14_0_80_47_9
AAGCATATCCCATGACACTCGTAACGCCACAAAATACAAAGTTGCAAACAGCACCACAAGCAAACTCTTCCGTAGAGACCACGCCAACGTCTTATTAGCGTAGAAATAAACAGCAATCCCTAGAAAACCAAGAAGCAACGGAGACATAACCTTCAACGACACTATAATAGGAACCCCAACAGAGGTAACTCCCATTAATAGCACGTAGAAAAGAGGGGCCACAGCCAAGAAATTCCAGAAACCCACGCCATCATTCAACCATACAAGAGTGTTTGGAACATAATAGCCAAGCGTATCAAATCCCACTACGAAAGGACCCATTAGAATCTCAGGGATAGCACGCACGACTAATGGTATGAGGAAAGCTAAGAGAGGAAAAGCTTCGGATCTAGCGACTGCCGTGGATAACATTTCCTTTAACCCTAGCCACAAACCTGATTTCGTCGTTTTCATTAACTTCGAGACCTATCCAAAACCATCTATGAAACCCACGCCGCCAGTCACCAAAACTTTCTTACTTTCTCTAGTCAAGCTCATTGATCCAATTCGCCAAAGAAAATCTCATATACTTTCGTCAATGCAACTAATTAACTGCAGCGAATTTCAACTTTTAGACCTAAAGTAGTTTTAGAAAATCTTCTCTCGTAATGTTTGCTTGCCTAAGTATGGATTTCAATGTTCCTCTCGCCAACCGCGCGCGCATCTGTTTCTCTTTCCAAAGCCATATCAGCACTAAGTTCAGAATAGCTTTTCAAAATCAATTCTCTTGAAAAATTCAATCAAAGATTAACTTTAAAAAGTCCAATCTACCCAGATGCTTGTAGTCATTAGAATAAGCCTCTGAGACGCCTATCCTCATCATTATGGCAACATTTACCCCATCGTTGAAGTCTACATTATGAACACCCATGTTGTTCGCTCCCATCAAGAGATCATCTTCACTAAACTCAACCACCTCAAGACTCTTGTAAGACAATATCTTTTCAAGTGTAGACTTAATGTCGCCCTGCCTGCCCATCGCTTCCAGCACCCAAGCCACTTCACATAACACCATCGTAGAAGTCACGGCAGCTTCTCCGCCCTCTATACGTTCAAGAATACTCCTAGCGGTCTCTCCAAAACGGGGATGGGCAGTGACAGCATAGATAAAAACGTTAGTATCTACAAACCGCATCACTGCACTTCCTCGACCAGCTTCTTTCGAATATACTCTCTAGCCACACGCTTAGGCTCCTCGATAGGCTTCTCCAACCTCACGCTTCCATACAGCTCCTCAGTCGGCTTCTCATAAGTTTTCACAGGAACAAGAACAATTCGACCCCTAAAATCCATAACAATAAGCCTGAACCCTTCTTGTACGCCATACTTTTCCCGAAGCTGCTTGGGAAGAACGATGCGTCCATACTTGCCAACGTCAACCGACAAACACATCACCGACAAATAACCTGGAAAACGACAAATATATAGTTTTTTGTCAATAAGAGCAGCTTACCCCAACACACAAATGACTTGAAGCTATTTTTCTAGCGCGCGCGTTGGGAAGGCCACATCCGTGAACGTAATAGCTGATACTGTATCAAGAGTATTCTATGCAGAGTATGGGAAAAAGGTTGGTACGGCGAATCTTCCGCCTAAAAGGGGTGAGCCTTATGTGCCGAACTTTTGCTACTCAATAGCAAAAATCGGGGGTAAACTGGGCTTTAAGCCGGAATGGTCTATTGAAAGGGATGTAAAGCAGTTCATAGAATATGGCATGGAGAATTTATAGTTTGAGAGAGAGCCTCTTTATGTTTTTCTTGTCACTTTATGGATGCGGAAAGAATGGGTTGTGGTCGTTTTGTATGGAAAATCTTTTATGTCCATAGGGTTGATAGAACGGTCCATTGACATGTATGTTTGCTCTCGGGGAAAGAAGTTATGGTTATTCAGAATATGTATGCGGGACGCATGAGTCTTATTAAGGTGTGTCTTGGCTGAAGGATGGTTTGGCGCAGGTGTTGGAAAGGATGGGTGGTGGAAATAGGGAGTTGGCGCAGGTTCAAGTTTTGAAACAGGGTCCATGTGCATTCTCGATTGTTGCTGGTATTCCTGCTTACAATGAGGAAAAGACGATAGCGGACGTGGTTTTGAAGGCTGGGTGTCATGTTGGTAAGGTGTTGGTTTGTGATGATGGGTCGAAGGATATGACGCAGATGATAGCGAGAAAGAATGGTGCTCATGTTTTGGAGCACAAAAAGAATATGGGTTATGGGGCAACTATGCAGACCATATTTATAAAAGCGAGGGAATTGGGTGCTGATGTTTTGGTTGTGTTTGATGGGGATGGACAACACGATCCAGATGAGATTCCTGAGTTGGTTAAGCCCGTTTTGGAAGGAAGAGCGGATATTGTCATAGATTCTCGTTTTATTAAGGGTGCGAGAATGGATGTTCCACTTTATAGGAGAATGGGTATACTTGTTATTACTTTATTGACGAGAATTTTTTCAGGTTATGCGATAAGTGATGCTCAAAGCGGTTTTCGGGCGTTTAATCGTAGGGCTCTTGAAGGGTTGAAGATGACTGAAGTTGGGTGGGGTTCAAGTGTAGAGGTTTTTTTCAGGGCGCATGATGTTGGATTGAGAATAGTTGAGGTTCCTGTGGATTGTGATTATGAAGATTATCCTAAGGCTTCGAAGCGTGACCCTCTAAGGCAGGGAATTTCTATAGTTGCTTCAATTTTCAATTACGCGATACGCAAGGGCTTCTAAGCTTGCGGCGGAGCACTATTGTATGGTTTTTCAGCTGGCGTAAGGGCTGGAGACGGTTGTTTTGCGTGTGTTTAATGTTTATGGTCCTCGGCAGGGGTTTGGTGAATATGGTGGTATGATTGCTCAGTTTGTGAGGCGTTTGCTCGTTGGGGAGCCTCCAGTTGGATTTTGGGAAGGCGCGCGCCGTAGACTGTGGATGTGAAGATTAGTGTGGGTTTGTTTTTGGTTTTTCTTATATATTCTAAGAGATTGTGGGTAACGATTAGGTTTTGTTGGAAGTGGATTTTCGGGTTGGTTGAGCCTACCCTGACTTCTGGGTTTGCCGCTGGGTGGAAGATGAGTTCGTAGTGGTTGTTTTTATTTTTTTGAGGTCGGCTGGGTTTAGGAGATCACCTTCTACGAAGGTGAGGTTTGGATTGTTAAGCCAGTGTTTGATGTTTTGTAGGGTTCCGCTGCTGAGATTATCGAAAACGCAGACGTGGGCTCCCTGTGTTATGATGGCGTCTACGAGGTGGCTGCCGATGAAGCCGGCTCCAGCGGTCACCAACGTTTTTTCTGTAGCTTTAGTTTTCGTTTTAATGAATCGATTTCTTTGACTTGTCGAATTTAATGTTATATGTGAAAATTGGTATTTGCTTTTTGTTATAGCCTTGTTGGTGTGTATGGAGTTTGTGATGGTTAAATAGTGTTTTGACATTAGATTAGAAATTTATTTTGATTTGGAATTTTGGTCAGTTTAAATGGGTTTTTCGTTCATTAAGGCTTTGACGTCTTTTGGGAAGCATGAGCCTCCGTAGCCTATTCCTGCGTTGTGGTATTCTCTCTCGTAGATTCCATAGCCGCCTTTTCGCTGTTAATTAATGGTTTGACATTTGTGAGGAATTTATATATGTTGGTTCACCATTGATAAGAGAGGGGGATGTAAGTGAGCAGTGGTGTTAAAAGTTTGCTGGAGAGGAAGGATGTTTTAGAGAGGTTTAAAGGGCTTTTGGGTGAGAACCCTGAAAAGTATGTTCTTGTGACGGAAACGGGGGAGGAGTTCGTCTTAGACTCAGAGGAGGAGCTGTTGAA
>PEWI01000200.1 GCA_002779555.1 Candidatus Bathyarchaeota archaeon CG07_land_8_20_14_0_80_47_9
TTTCAAAACAGCTACTCCCTGCTGAAGCATTGCTTCCCTGATGCGCATGGGCTCCGTCTCTAAATTATTATATTAGTTGAACATAATCAGTCTGGGAGGTGTTTCAAATCGAAGGAGTACCTCTAAAAGCGCTTTTGAAGGCTGCTTGCAGAGCGATTGACAGTCTCCCGAATCCTCTGGAAAGAGCCGGAGCAGGCAGGCCAAGGTTCGATTACAGAAGCAGAATAGCCGCTTTACTCGTTAAAGCTTGGCTGAAACGAGGCTACAGAGACACTGAAGTCTACCTGGACGACAACAAGGAAACCCTCGCACAGTTCCATCTCAAGGTGCCTGACCACAACACCATATGGAGAACCATGACGTTTCTTCCTGAAGATTACTTAAAAAGGTTGAACCATGAAGTTGCGGTCACTCTAAAAAAGGGGAACGACGTATAGCCGTTGACGCAACGGGCTTTAGCGCTCAAACCTACTTGAGCTGGAGAGAACACAAGGTTGGAAGACTGAAGCGTCACGACTGGCTAAAACTCCACGCGACAGTCACCAGCGTGCTCAAGGCCATTCCCAGCATGGAAGTCACCGACGGCGAGGCCAACGATTCGCCGCAACTGGGGAATTTGCTCAAGACTTTGGATGACGTGGAGGCTGTGGCGGCTGACAGCGGCTACCTTTCAAGGAGAAACTGCGACCTGATAGAGGCTATTGGCGCAAAACCGTACATTAAACCCAAAAAGAACATCGTTATTGTGAGGAGCCACGGTTCCAAAGCATGGAAGAACATGCTTCTTGAGTATGCGGAGAAGCCTGATGATTGGAACAAGATTTACCACTTCAGATCTTCGGCTGAAACTGCTTTTTCTGCTATCAAGAGAAAGTTCGGATACCAACTCTCAAGCATTCGAAGAGACTTTCAACGAAAAGAGCTCATGACCAAAGTAATCGCGTACAACCTAAACATAGTCGCAAGAATAACGATTTAGAGACAGAGCACCTCAGAACAACAATGAGCCTCATGCTTCACGCATAACTCTTTAAATTTCAGCCCGAGCACTTCCTGTATTGGTGAGCAAGTCCTTGCACGTTTCAGTCAGGTTCTTCACAACTCTGAGGGAGGTAACTGGCAAAAAGGAAGAGACCTTGGAGTTTCCGAAGGGCAAAACTGTGACGGTGGACAGGGTTCTCAAGCGTTTGACTCAACGTTATGGCAGGGAGTTTGTTGAATACGTTTATGACGGCAAAACCGGCGAGGTTAAGGGTTTCATTCAGTTTTTGGTCAACGGCAGAAGCACATCATCACTTAAGGGACTGGCCACGAGGCTTGCAGACGGCGATGTTTTAGCGATTATCCCGCCTGTCGGCGGCGGCTAACGCGGCTTTTCTTGAATGATAAGTGTTTTATGTAAAAGCGAACACTGAGTATCGGTGACTTCCATGGGTGATTTATGGCTTGGGGCGTTCGTCGGTTTCGTGATCATTGCGGTTCTCGGATGGTGGGTGCCAGTTTTCGCTCATCTGATAGGCGGGCTAATCGGCGACGCAATAGCAAGATGAGGCAGTTTCTTCAATAAGGTTTTATTCTTCAATACACGACGTTCACTGAAGTGTCTGTTATGAGTTCGATGGGTGATGTTCTATACCTTTCGAGGGTGGACATAGAAAGGCTGAGCATCTCGATGAAGGATGTTATTCGAGTCGTTGAAGAAGCCTTTCTTGAAAAAGCGGCTGGAAGAACAGAAGTGCCACCTAAACCTGGAATTCACCCTGAAAAAGACGCCTTCATCCATGCTATGCCCGCTTACATACCGAAAATGAAGTCAACAGGTGTCAAGTGGGTTAGCGGTTTCCCAGATAACCCGAAGCATAGTTTGCCCTACATATCCGGCATACTCATTCTAAACGATTCAAAAACAGGCTTTCCCATCTGCATCATGGACTGCACTTGGGTAACTGCCAAACGCACAGGGGCAGCGACGGCGGTTGCGGCAAAACACTTAGCCAGAGAAGACTCGAAGGTTTTGGGCATTCTGGGCTGCGGTGCACAGGGCAGGAGCAACCTTGAAGCCCTGAGCGTGACTTGCAAGGGTTTGGAAGAGGTAAAAGCCTATGATGTTAGTGAAGAAAACCTGCAAAAATACGTGGAAGAGATGACGGCAAGACATGGACTGAAGATTGTTCCAGCTAGCTCGCCGAGAAAGGCTGTCGAGAACTGCGACATAGTGGTCACTGCAG
Source organism: Candidatus Bathyarchaeota archaeon CG07_land_8_20_14_0_80_47_9 (assembly GCA_002779555.1). Taxonomy (GTDB): domain Archaea; phylum Thermoproteota; class Bathyarchaeia; order Bathyarchaeales; family Bathycorpusculaceae; genus 20-14-0-80-47-9. The sequence continues at coordinate 2,229 of PEWI01000200.1, forward strand.
GCCCTATTCTCAAGCATCCGAAACCCGTGATCGAAGCATCATGGTTCAAGAAAGGCGGGTTCACGTGCCCACTGGATTTCGATTCCTACTGGAAACCAGAAGCCATGCATTCCATGGACAAGTTCTGCACTGACGATGTGGAGCAGCTTCGATATTATCAGCGGCAAGGCTATTTCTCCGACATACCCGAAGCGTACGCAGAATTGTGCGAGATTGTGAGTGGAAAGAGATTTGGACGAGAGAACTCTAGCGAACGCATCATGTCCATGCACCTAGGCTTAGCCATCGAAGACATGGCAACAGCTACGCTCGTCTATGAAAAAGCCAAGAAATCGAAGGTTGGGACGAAGCTTCCACTGTAAATAGAGAACTTTTATGCTCCCCAGAAGGGGATTTTCTTTCTCATTATCTCCAAATACTCGCTGAGCGCCTCTTGGTCTTCCATCGTCAACCTGTCCATGAACGTTGATACCAGCACTTTCGCATGTTGTTCTGGCACCTTAACGTACAGGATGTCTTTCTCGAAAATGTGCCTGCCAACTGTGGGCTTTTCCACTGAAATGGCCACCTGCATTCCTTTTTCAGCCTCTGGCAAGGCCTTGCCCTTGTCTTGAATCTGCGCTATTTCGCCCACTTCCTCGCCGTCTTCAGCTCTTATAAGCGCATGTTTGGGGCTGATTTTCCCAGCCAGGATTTCCACGCCGAATATCGCTGGTTTTGCCCTTCTGAAAACGTAGCCTTCGAGTATTCTGACCTTTCCAGGTTTGACGAGTGCGTCGAAGTTTTGTGCAAGCTCTTTTTCGCGTTGACTCTTGAACCAGGAGAGGTAGTTTTCTATTACGTGGTAGATTATGCTTTCGCGGAAAATCTGAACGCCTTTGGCTGCTGCTTCTTCTTCAGCGTCTGGCAAGGTTTTGACTTCAAAGGCCAAGATTGCACCGTACAATGGTTCATGGTCTTTCACGACTGAAGCTTCCACGACGTCTCTTTTCGAAATGTCTCCAACATCGGCCAACCGAATAGGCACACCGTTCTTCTTCAAAATATCAGCAATGGCCTCCAACGAGCCAAGCGTGCTTGCTTTCAGAACAACACCATCGGCGTCGGTTGCTATTCTGATCTTTTCAATCTCTTCAGAAACAAGCTTCGCATACTTTTCGGGCTTTTCGCCCTGTGGAATAGCATACAACGGCGCGCCGGCCAGAGCTCCTTCCAAGTCTGGCGCAACGATTTTGATGCCCGCCGCGGCAGCAACAGACTTGACAGAAGAAAACTTGTCTCTCGGGTCTCTGATCTCATCCAATGGTTTAGGAACCAGAATCGCCCGTATTCGGGTCACGATGGGTTTTTCCTTGCCGCCTACCACGATCAAGTCGTCTTTCTGGAGAACCCCGTCGTAGATTATCGTGTTAAGCGTGAGTCCCAGCCCCTGCTCCTCTTTGACCTCTAGGACGGTGCCTTTCGCCGAGCCTCTGGTGGTCTGCAAGCGCTTCTTCAGATACTGCTGAGTCAGGCCCACAAGAACTGAGAGAAGCTCAGGTATTCCCTCGCCCGTTTTGGCGCTGGTGGGCACTATTGCCACGGTTTTCGTGAAGTCTTTTATGCGGTCAAAACGCTCTGTGTTGAATCCTAGGCGGGAAAACACTCCTATAATGTCGTAGATTCTGTTGTCCAAGTCCTCTCTCACGTATGGGTCTTGAAGTTGGTATGCCTTCAGGAACGGCGTGTCGGGGTAGCTGTTCCACCCTGGCACGCGGTCTATCTTGTTTGCAGCCACGAGAAACGGCGTTTTTCGGCTTTTCAGAATGTCTATGCACTCGTAGGTTTGGGCTTCAAAGCCTCTCAGGACGTCAATCACAAGGATGGCTATGTCTGCAACGCTTCCGCCTCTTCTGCGGAGGTTGGTGAAGACTTCATGCCCAGGAGTGTCTACGATGAGCAGGCCAGGAATCTCTATTTCGCCTTTAACCATCGAGAGCATGGAGCCGCACAGCTGTCGAAGCGTGTCGACTGGGAAGAAGCTTGCGCCAATCTGTTGTGTGATGCCTCCAGCCTCTCGAGCTTGGACGCTTGTCTTGCGGATTTTGTCCAAAAGTGAAGTCTTGCCAGTGTCAACATGGCCTAGAACACAGACGATTGGTTGGCGGGTAGGCATACCTGCATCTCCTTTGGCAAGACTGGACAAGCCAGTAGTTCAATACTGCGTTTCAAAATCTATAAGCTATCACCCTAATAAACACTCACCAATCCGCTAACAACGCTTTTAAACGTCTATTAGACTCCGTTCTGGCAGGTGAAACAATTTGCCTTACTGCGCGAAATGCGGAGCAAAATTGAAAGACAGTGACAAGTTCTGCTCTTCTTGCGGCGCTCCTGCCAGCAAGGTGGTCAGAGAGGAATTCTCAGTTTCTGCTGACAACCTGATTGAAAGAGTGAAAGAGCTGCTTCATGAAGGAAACGTCACGAGAATAATTGTCAAAGACGAGGCGGGCAAGGTTCTGCTTGAGATACCCGCCACTGTTGGGGTTGTTGGTGTTGTTCTTGCTCCTTGGCTTGCCGCGTTGGGCGTAGTAGCAGCTTTGGCG
>PEWI01000176.1:0-3430 GCA_002779555.1 Candidatus Bathyarchaeota archaeon CG07_land_8_20_14_0_80_47_9
CGAAAAGTATGTTCCTGTGCGGCAACCCATTCCGAAACGTCCGCCAGACGGCTTAAACCTGCCAAGGCTCATGTGGACAATCTGCAAGCATTGGAACGACGAGTTTCTAGAGGAGAGACATGATTCTTAAAGAAACAGAGAGACTATTACAATGCGCAAGGCATGCACGTACACACAAAACTGCGATGGCGATAGAAGATTTTCCCGCAAGTTTTATTTTTCGAACAGATTATTTAGAGTTTGGAGAAAGCCTGGATTTGTTGAGGAAAACTGTTTCTGGAATGTTGACGTTGCTGTTAATTGGTATGTTGATTTTGGCGTTTAATGTTTTGCAGGTTAGGGCGGATGGTTCTTGGGTTTGGGTTAGAAATACGGTTACTGGTTCTTACGGTGAAGCTGTCGTAGGGACTGGCACGGCTTTATACATTGCGAGAGGTTCGAGTTTTTATCGTTATCTGCCAGTCGACAATAGTTTTGTTGAGTTAGCCAGCCCGCCTAAGCCTGATGGCTACGCTTTCAAAACTGGAACGGCTTTGGCTTGGGACTTCGGCGATTACATTTACGCCCTATTCGGGGCTGCAACAGGTGATAGTCGTAGATGGTTTTACCGCTACAGCATATCAAACAACTCTTGGGAGGCTTTAGCAAACACGCCTGTGGATCATGGTGAGGGGGACGCCATAACATGGGTTGCCAGACCTTATAATTGTATTTATGCAACAATAGGGGGTGAGCAACGCCCCACATTTCTGATGCGTTATTACCCGTTAAACAACAGCTGGGGTCCAGAGTTCCCTGTTCCAGGCATTGGAATGGGCGATGGAGCCTCCCTTGTTTGGGCTGGACGTGATTGCCTCTACGCCTTGCGAGGAGAATATTACGAGGAAGAGCCGCTTTATGATTTCTGGTGCATTAACCTCACAAGTAGCACTTTAACTTCTTTAGCAGATATACCTGCAACGCCGCACAGCGGGGGTTCAGGTGGTGTTGGAGACGGCGGTTCACTTCTCTACATTGGCTTTTGGATGACAGACCAAACAGATTATATTTATGCTTTAAGTGGAAACCAAGCCTATCCCGATGGGATTCCAGATGACCGCACATATAAATACACCATATCCACAAACACTTGGGAGTGTTTAGCCGACCTACCTTTTGGAGTTGGTTATTACGTCGGCTGTAGATTAGGCTTTGCTGATGGACACATTTACGCTTGGCAGGGAGCGCCCAGCACTTGGGAGGGTGGTGGCGATGACCTTGCCACATACGAGTTTCCAACACCGCCCACTGTTGAGGTTCCATTGTTTGAGCTTTTAGGTAAGGAAGTTAGGGAGGTTGATGGAGGAATGGATGTCACATTAACCTTCAGAAATTATGGTTTCGATGCTACAAGCGGCACTGTATGGATTCCTTGGGAAAAAGTTTGGTATTCGACAGAGCTCCGCGGCAGCCCTCCAAGCGGTAACATAACAGAAAACCTCTTACAATTTGACGTGAATGGGGATGGCGATACAGCGGACGTGTTTACAGTTCATTACATTGACAACAAAACTGTTGAGGTTGATGGAGTGACAGCTCACGCTTTATTCATTCCTGAACAAAGAATACGCTACGATGAAAAAGGCATTTATGATGTTTTGGAAAAGAATAGTTTTAGGTTGGGCTTAAAGAATCACACGCTAGATAAGGTTAGTTACTTTCCGGAGTACGGGTATGGCTACGCTGGCTTTGGCATAGACTCCTTTTTCCGCTATCATCCAAGCCCTAACATCGAGTTTGTTATCGAGCAAGTAGGCGAATCGATAAACAGCACATCAACGGCCGAAATAGTCGGCGTGAAACTGAACGGAGCATCATCACCTTACGAGTTTAATTTTATTTCACCTTGGCTTGACGGGGGTCAATGGTACGTGGACAATGCGTATGTCTATCCCCTCGGCTTCTTAAACAGTAATGCCGTTTTCACAGTTCAAGTATCCATTCGAGGAGAGCCCGGCAGCTACTTATTAAACACCATTCTGAACTGGGCTCCGGAAAGCCTCCATAGATATAGATATTTTGTCTTTGATGCTGTGGAGACGCCCTTCGCCATAACTGGAACGTTGCAAAGGACCATAACCTTTGAAGATAAGGATTACCCTATAGACATTGTTACTAATTCAACAATTTCAGAGAGCCCCCTTCTTAATGTAATGGCTAAGGAGATATGCTTTAACGCCACAGGCTATGGTGTGCTAACTTTCTTCTGGAACATCACAATTCCACAAAACCTACTGACAGACAATCCATGGACAATTACAATAGATGGAACATCAGTACCCTACACTTCAACAACAAATGGAAGCCACACATTCCTATTCTTTAAGTACACATACAATGAGCCATACTTTAAAACCAGAAGGATCTCCATCATAGGAACTCAGGTTATACCAGAATTTCCATCAATCATGATTCCACCACTGTTCATGCTAACCGCTTCAATCGTAACGGTCCTCTTGAAGAAAAAGAGAAAAACAAAACCCCAACTTCCCTAAATTTTTCCGTGCACTTTTTCTGTTATTAGGCTTATGCTTTTCGCGTATTCCATGAAAGCTGGAAAACAGAGTTCCTTACACTATTCTATTCGACGATTAACCTGTTAGTTTTATGGTTCAAATTCGTTTTTAAAACGCTTCTATGCCTCGTATTTTGAGTGATGTGCTTTGAACAAGAAAGTGCTTAAGCAGCTCAACGAGTTGCAGTTAGGCGACCTTGTGGAAGTCACTTGACTTGACGCTTCAAAGGGTAGGCTGGAAACTGTTGAGGAGATGCGGGAGTCTGGAGCTTAGCCCTCGCAGTAGCAGCAACCAGACATGAAGCTGAAGGAAGGCCCGATTCGTTCATCTTCTCTTAACTTTTAGTCGCATTTTCTTTTCTTATAGTGTATTGTTAGATTGCTATTATGATAGTTGTAGGGTCTTTATCTGAAGCCATAACGGTATAGTCGTTTTCATCAAGGTGATAGAAGTTGTATATTTTTATGGGGAGTATGATAATATGCTTATTTTTTTCACTGATTACTTTAACCTGCGTTTTTGTGAGGGCTTTCCCCTCAAAAGTCTTTAGGGGTTTAGCCGCTATTACAAGGTGTTCATTGTCCACGGCGTAGAGGATCATGGCCTCTGGTAGCTTTTCATACTTGGTCACTTTCTCATCTATCTCTATCCTTGCTTCAACAAGCCTTTGCATATTTTCTCCCTTCATAATCGCTCCGCATGCGCCCTTATTAAGATTAGTTCTACCACATCATTAATTTTCCTTTCCCTCACCCAAAAGCTGGCCTTCATAGGCTGCCCCCCACGCTTCTGGAAATGCATGGTGAATAAGAGCATGTGTTCAGGTGTCGATTCATAATTTTGCAACTCATACTGAAGTTTCAAGAAAATAGAGA
>PEWI01000176.1:3501-3876 GCA_002779555.1 Candidatus Bathyarchaeota archaeon CG07_land_8_20_14_0_80_47_9
ACTATTATTAAAGGCATTTTCGCTCACTCCTTCTGTTGAGCCGTTGCCTCGTATTCTGAAGCTTTTGGTTTATTTAGTTTACATGTTCAGATTTCCTTTTATTTTCTCGGCTTTACATAGTTGATGGTGTTGAATGTTTGCCAATTTCCAGCAGGGCATCAGCAGCGAAAACAAACAACATCATGGCGTAAAACTATCTTCCGAAATAACAAACAATTAAACCGCCCCAAAACTGTTTTATGAAGCCCTATAGAATCATGTTTGCGAATCACAGCATAAAAAATGGAGGTTTTGCGGGAGATGTCTCCAGCTTAACTTCTGATGCGATTTATGACTTATTACTCCGTTTGTACAATAATGGGCAACGTTTACTTA
>PEWI01000134.1:0-3265 GCA_002779555.1 Candidatus Bathyarchaeota archaeon CG07_land_8_20_14_0_80_47_9
TTACTTGCAGACCGCCCGTGAAGACTTCTTCGATGGATGTGATTCTTCCCTCTTGAATCATTTTTCCGAGGCGTGTCTTCGGAACCCACTGTTCCAGATTTTGTGAGGGTTCTCTTCTCCTGTCTCTTCTTTTGTCTCTCCGTCTCACTTTTTCTTACCTCCGCTTTTGAAAGCGGCAACTATGTCTGTTTTGACTTTCGCGAAATGTTTGGGAAGCGTCTCTGGTGGAAGTTTTCGTTTCAAGTAAATTGAGAACTTGGATTGGTATTCTTCAGGGTTAGAGGCTAGACTTTGCGCGTACTGAGCAATGTGTTCGCCTTCTATTCTTTTTTCATCCGGCAGTTTCTCTTCACTGAATGGTACGGCGAGCCCAGCGTCCAGAACTCCTTTCAGCGCAGCGAAGGCTTTTGCGCCTTTGGAAGGTCGGTATAAACCTATGTCTAGGATGGCTTCTTCTATGCCTTGTGCCTTGGCCTTTTGCCCGCAAAGAAACCCAGTCAAGTAGGCTGCTGGAAGATTTCCGCAGGGGGCTTTCCACCCGTAGTTTTTGGCCAGTTCTTTGCTGTGGACTGACACTAGAACTTCGTCTCCGTGCAGTTTGGCGACGATGATTTGGGCGGTCACGTTGTTGATGCTGCTTCTGACGGTCAGTCTGGGCTTGCCGGAAACGATGAATGCTCTTCTCGTTCTGTAGTCTGTCTTTCCCTGTCTGCGTCGGCGGAATGGAGCACAATACCGTGAGCTTTTTGCCATTAATGTTTCCTCCAAAGGTCATGTGACTTGGCGTAACGCTCTAGTTCTGCTACCGTTGCGAATCTGCCGCTGCTTGCCATTGTGTACAGTTTTCGATACGTGTTTTCCGTGACTATCTTTTTGGCTTTCAGTTGTCGAAGCCTTTTCCTTAAAGCTCGAATCTTGCTCATCCACCTGTCTTTTCTGGAGATTTTCGCGTAGGCTGCTCCAGTTTTGCTGCCAGGCCCGCTTCTTCGGCCTTTCTTTTTCTTCTCCTGCAGAATTCGTGCCCTTCCGCGGCTTACACCTACTTCTGGCAGCGGTTTAATTGCACCTTCATGGACTAGTTTTCTGACTTCCTCTCGAGTCATAGCCAATTCTACGTCGTCACCCTTTTCAGGGTCTATCCAAACGCGGTTCTGCCCGACTTTCAATATCTGCGCCGCCAAGCGTCGTTGACTCTTGAGGTGGGTCATTGCTCTTCTTTACTCCTTTTACGTTTCCTAGGTTTCTTCTCTTTCTTGGGCTTTTCTACTTCTGTTTCTTCTTCGGCTTTTTCCTCTTTCTCAGGTTCCCTTTCTTCTTTCTCGGTTTCCTCTTCTTTTTCCTTCTCCTCTGCCTTTTTCTCTTCAACTTTTTCCTTGACTTCTCTGACGTTAAGTATTGTTAATTTTCTTTTTCTTGCTTCGGTGATGATTTTTGCTCTTTTTCTCTTGCCGACTGTATGTGCGATTCTTATGGCTTGGGTTTTCGGGTCAATCTCTTTAAGCTCTTCAGCGTTATGGACTAGAACTTCCCTGTAGCCTGACGGATGGAGGCCTCTTGCAACTTTGGGTCCCCTGTATCCAGCTCTGACCAGCGGCGGCCATCCTTTGACGTTTTTCCGTACCTTGTTGTCTAAGCCTCGTGGCCTGCGCCAGTTTTCCTTCAGTCGCGTGTACCTCCAGCTTTCAGGTCTGGCGAATTCAGGCTTCTTCCTCTTCGCGCGCTTCCTCAGTTTCAGGGCCTTTGCCGCTTGGAACGTTTCTTTCTCCGTCAACCTTCCATCCCCTCGACTTTTTCGTACACAAATATGCCGTCTAGGAACACGCGCGGGTCTTTCTTCTTCACTTTTGTGGCTTGTTCAATGTTTGCTGCCGTTTGGCTTACGCTTTCAAGGTCGACGCCTTGTACAATGATGTCTTCGCTTTGGATTTTGACTTGAGTGTCGCCTATTATTCTGGCTTTTCTCGGGTTGCGCTCTCCTGTGAAATTCTCGATTGAGACCGTTTTTTCCTTGGTCTTGACCGTGATGGGGAAGTGTGAGAAGACTATTTTGAGCTTGTACGTGTATCCTTTTCTGACTCCTTGAATCATGTTTTGAATGTGGGAATGAATGGTGCCCACGAGAGAAGCTTCCTTTTTTCGTGGCCATTCAGCCCAGACGCGAATGTTCTTGTCGTGGAGCTCAATCGACACGGGCGCGATCGAGAAGTTACGAGTCAATGTTCCCTTCGGACCCTTAACGGTGACCTTCTTTCCGTCTAGACTTACCTCTACTTCATCTGGGATCTGAATGTCTCTTGAAATCTCCACAGCTCGCATTTGACGGCACCTTTCTAGTAAATGAAAGCTAGCAGCTTTCCTCCCATGCCTTTTTCCCTCGCTTCCTTGTGTGACAACGCTCCTTTCGAGGTTGAAATAACTATCAGGCCTACCTCTCTTGACGGGAGAAATCTCTTTTCCCATTCCTCGAATCCGTCTACTTTCACGGAGAATCGAGGTCTGATGGCGCCACACTTGTTTATTCTGCCCAAGAGCTGAACCTTGAACTTTCCAGAGCGACCGTCGTCTATGAATTCGAATTCTCCGATGTAGCCGTTCAACTGCATTATCCTCAGGACGCGGCCGAGTAGTTTAGAGGCTGGGCTGATTATGCATTCGCGCTTGTTGCGCATCTCGTTGTTTATGATTGTTGTCAAGCCGTTTGCAAGTGTATCCATCATTTTTTTCCTCGTTACTCATATTTCTTGAATCCAAGCTTCGTGGCTACTTCCCTAAAACACTGCCGACATAAATATAAATTGTAACGTCTGATGACAGGTCCGTAAGATCCGCATCTGCTGCATGGTCTTACGCCCTTGCCGTGTTTTCTTTCTTTTCTAGGTTTCTGCTTGCCCATACACACATGTCTCCGAACTAGGCGATTTCAACTCCTAAAGTGTCTTTGACAAACATGATGGCTTCTTCTGACGTCAAGAGGTGTTTTGAACCGATTTTTGATTTTCTTCTCCTTCTGTCCTTGACGCGGTATCCAGCGCGGTTCATCGCCACGCAGATGTCCATGCCGAAGATGCCGATTTCGGGGTCGTACTTGACGCCTGGCAGTTCTATGTGCTCCTTTATGCCGAAGGCGAAGTTGCCGTGCTTGTCAAAGCATCCTCTGGAAAGCTTGTTATCAACTACAGGAAGCACTTTCTTCAAGAATTCAACTGCCTGCTGCTTCCTAAGGGTTACAATACACGCTATTGGTTCGCCCTGTCTGATTCCAAAG
>PEWI01000134.1:3508-3898 GCA_002779555.1 Candidatus Bathyarchaeota archaeon CG07_land_8_20_14_0_80_47_9
CAAAATATTCTAGTAATGAAAACGCTTTAAAATATTCAAATGCCCCGGACTATTTTGAAATAATGAAGTTGGCAGTAAAAGAAATGCATCGTCAGGTCGGAGATTTAATCGTGAATGAAAAAGGTATAGTGGTTAAAGGTTTGCTGGTAAGACATTTGGTTTTACCAAATAATTTGGCGGGTTCCGAAAAGATTTTTGAATTTATATCAAAAGAAATTTCCAAAAATACTTTTCTCAACATAATGAACCAATACTTTCCTTATTACCGTGCCGCTGAATTTCCAGAACTTAATCGCCAGATTACTCAAAAAGAATATTCAAAAGCAATTAAATTAGCTAGGAAATTTGGCTTAAAAAGGAAATAATTAGACCCTTGGAAATATCCAACTG
>PEWI01000075.1:0-2165 GCA_002779555.1 Candidatus Bathyarchaeota archaeon CG07_land_8_20_14_0_80_47_9
TGATTATTGAGTATCCAGTCGGCTGTTGTGTCGACGACTCTTTTGAATTGGCCGTAGTTCCACTTTGCGATTTTGTCGGCGATGAACAGGGGTTTGTTGTGGCCGAAGGCTTCCGGTATGCTGGAGGGCGCCATGGCGATGAGAAGAGTCATTGTCATGTTTTGAAGCCTGTTATCAACGTTTTTGTCCTTGAATAGGATGATTTCAACTGGTTCCTTTGCTCCGCCGAACTCGTTCCAGAACTGCACAGTGCTTTCGGGTCTGTAATCATATTCGGGATAGACCAGACGGTCTGTCAGGAGGACGTTGCTTCTAAGCATTGGGTCGCTTTTGGCTTGGCTCAGCTGCACGTAGGTTTTGAGGAAGGTTCTTTCTAGGCTCATTCTGTTTCTTATTGCTCCCATTACGTAGCCTTTGCGGTTCTGCTTGTCTGGAACCATGGTTCTCAAGGCGGAATCATATTCGATCAGGCTCCACGGCGGTTTGAGTTTTTCAGGGTTGAAGATGCTTGTTGACTGGAGTATCATGCGGTCGGTGTTTGGCAGTTTTTCAAACTCTTCGCGCGAAATGGTTGTCTTCAGTAGGTCTTCGTTGTGCATTATCGGGATCAGTTGCCTTTTGAAGTCTCTTGCTGCCGTGTCCTTCGTTATGCCGACTAGAAGACTCCGCTTTTTCCAGCATTCTTCCATGAGCATGTGCAGGGTGAAAAGGGTGAGAAAAGCGATGTCGAGGGTTGAAAGCCAATGTTCCTTTCCGTTTTTCACAATTTTCATCACGCTAGTCATCGTGATTTCTGAGGTTTTTGCGGTAAAGAACTGGTCGCCAAGTCCTGTTACAAGCTTTCTCATGCGCTCCCAAGTTGTGGCATATTTAGAGTTTAACATGTATGATTCGTTTTTCTCGTCTAAGACGCCTTCTTCAGTCAACCGTTTGAGGTAGCGTTTCACTCGTTTTGCCCGTTTCTCGTCCTTTATGTCTAGCTTTGCCAGAATCTCTTTTTCGGTTAGCGCCACATTCTGCTTGGCCAGCTCTATTATTGCGTAGCTTAGGTAGTCAGCCCTTGGAGGAGGTAAGCCTAAGGCTTGATTGCAAGTGCATTGCCGAGCAATGGTCAAGTCATTGACGTCGACAGGTTCGCCGTCAACCTTGTATCCGATCAGGCTGCTTCTTTTTTTCCAAAGCTCCCGTTTTGAGGTGTCGTAGAGCAGGCTTGCTCTTTCGATGGATAGGCTCCTGTCTAGGAGGATTATGCGTATGTCTTGTTCTTTGTCAGTGGCAAGCTTGTAGGCGAGGTAGTACTCTGCGAAAGTCATTATCCAATTTGCGATTGTTGCGTTGTCGATTATTGATTCGTCTGTGAATGACTTGCTGAGGCTGACGCCTTCTGTTTGGTCTTCGTCGAAGAACGTCTGGTCTATGTCTGGAATCTCGTTTATGTAGACTGGCACGACGCTTGAAACCCCCGCAGCCTGTTTCAAGGTTCTTTCATCATACTTCACGAGGGGCTTGCTGTCTTCAGAGAAACTTACTGTGCCGGTTGAGGCGTATGCGCCGCCGAAGAAGATCACCAAGTCGAATAGCGGTCGTGAGTACATGGTGCCGTCTATGCCTGCGAAGCGGACAGTAGGGGTTTTGAAAAATTCGGTGGCGGTTTCGTAGGCTTTTTTGCCGTCAAAATCCATCTTTATCAGGTCTGAGAGCAGCTGGTCGTAGAGGTTTTTGATTGATGAGAAGCGCTGTTCGTAGTCTGTGACTTGGGTTGATGCTCCGTGTTTGAGTGTTTCGCTGGTTCTTTTCAGTGCGTCGGTTAGTGTGGACAAGTTTGGTTTGCCTCTGTCTTTTGTTTAAAGGAGGTTTGGAGAGTTAAAATCTTGCTTTCGAGCGATGAGAGAAGCCTAGTAGTTTTGTCGGGTGGTGAAAAGTGTTTGTCCGACAAACTGCTGCTCTGTGATGTTTTAAGCCCCTATATATAGGTTGAATTCTTGGGTGGGCGGTGCAAGGACGGGCTTGAGGCTGGTCGGCGAGGCAAGAAGGCGATAGTGTGAGTCTGCTTTTAGGTGTTTGGAGATTTTGTCGAGAACTACCTGAGGCTGGTTTCGGTGAGGGGTTCGTGTAATTACGTGTCGAAGTTGGCTTTTCCCCTGTACTGTTCTACTGGGTATTTT
>PEWI01000075.1:2189-3803 GCA_002779555.1 Candidatus Bathyarchaeota archaeon CG07_land_8_20_14_0_80_47_9
AGAACCGCAACAGTCAGGTCGATGTTCAGCGTGCTTGCCATGCCTAGGCAGTAAATAAGAACATCCGCAAGCTCCTCCTTGATCCGTTGAGCTTTTTGCGGCTTGTTTTTGAACTGTTCGCTTTCTTCTGTTCTAACCCATTGGAAAACTTCGAGGAGTTCTGCGGCTTCGATGCAGATGGATTCGGCGAGGTCTTTCGGGTTTTGGTATTTCTCCCACTCTCTTTCTTTCAGAAAAAGTCTGACCTGCGAAATCAGCTGGTCAATTGTGGTGTTACTATCGTTGCAGCTCAACTCATCACCGTCCTGGTCAGAATGATGATTCTTTGAATAGGTTGTCATGATAAGCTTTGCGAGGTTCCCAGTGCAAGTAGCGGCTGTCTCTACGCAAGAGACGCGCTTGTTGCTGACGAATCGGGTGTTGCTGTTGCCGTTTGAGATTTACGATCACAAGAAATACGAGGAAAGATTCGGTTACGGTTAGACTCTGTTCATCGAAGTTTGACGCTTGTCTCTAATAGTTTCTTTAGTTTCAGGTTGTCTGGGAATACCCATATTATTCTGCGTCCGTCGATTACGATTTTGTTGGAGCTTTCGAGATATTCGATTATTCGGTTGAAGGTTTGGTATTGGATTTGTTTTGGTAGGCTTTGGAGAAGTTTTTTCTTGGTCGGGTATGATTCGGCTTCTCTAATGGCTTTTTCAACCATCAATATCGTGTCGAGCTGTGGTTCGTGAATGACTTTTGTGGTCATGTTCCCGCGGTCTCTTCTGACTTGGTTGGAGAGTACATGAGCAGACTATCATATAAACTTATACAACAGTTGAGCAGTCAAAGAAGTCCAGAGAACCGAACAGCGCCTAAGCAAAACTTGGCCCTTGAAGTGCTGAGTCTTGTTAGGCAATTTCGGAAAAGGGGCAGATTGCAGTCTGGAAAACGCAAATAAAATAGAGTAGGTAGAAAGGTATGCTGGCTAACGTGCGGGGTTGCCCTAGCCTAGAAGGGTAACTCGTATGTTAAGAGGATTTTGAAGAGGCAAAGCAAGCGGTCAAGAAGGCTGTTGCTGTCTACAAAGAATGTGGGTTTGAAGATATGACAAAGGGATATGTATCACGAGACAACCAGAATGTCCAAATTGTGGTTACTTTAGCAGACTTCGATGCATGTTGTCCGAAATGTGAAACTGGGCTGACTCGTGTACTGGAGATTGATTGAGAGAAAAGCAAAGCTCACACTTCACTCATAACATCTTTTAGCACGTCTGGCAATCCTTTGAGGAATGCATCAAAGTCCTTCGATGGCCTAGTAACAAACAGTCCTCTTTCGAATGGATCCTCCAGAACAGCAGTAAGCTCTAATGATCTTCTGTTTTTCTCTAAATTTGAGCGATATCTTTTGTAGCGGAGGCAAGCATTTATCTTAATGATGATTTGGCGTCTTAGTGCCTTGATCTTAACTCCAGACTTATCTAGCATGAATAAATCGTAAAGATCTCGCAGTTTCTGTGCGCGCCTTGTAAGTATGGCTCTGACTTTTTCGCATAGAATCTCTTTCTCATCATATGCTTTCACTTTGAAAGGCTTGTAAAACTTCAGTGATTCTTCGAAATAAGCT
>PEWI01000251.1:0-13065 GCA_002779555.1 Candidatus Bathyarchaeota archaeon CG07_land_8_20_14_0_80_47_9
GGCATGCGCACTACGCGCTGGCAGACCGGGCATACACACTGTTCAGTGCGCAACCAAAGAAAAAATGGGGAAATGGTTTCACAGAATGGATTCTCGGTTCATTGGAAAGGCTGTTGTTGCTCTTATGTCGTCGGTGCCTAGCACGAACTGTGTGATCCTGTTCAGTCCTATGCCGCATCCAGAGTGCGGGATCCCATGGTTTTCGTAGAATTCAAGGTACCATCTGAAATCTTCAATGCTCCCGCCTTTTTCGACAAGCTGTCTGAACATTGAGGAGCTTTGTAGTCTTTCACGAAGTCTTTCGTGTCTGTACTCTCTTTCGGCTGCGCCGACTGCTTCGCCGCTTGAAGGCAGAAGTAGATCTGCACTGTTAACAATTGCTGGGTTTTCGTCGTTTTCTTTCATGTTGAAGAATTTTATGGTCGTTGGGAAGTGTGTGATGAAAAGCGGTTGGTTGTCAGTGAGGGTGACGAGCAACTTTTCGTGATTGCTTTTGAGATCGTCGCCCCATTTGACTCCGAAGTCTGAGAGTAGCCCGACAGCTTTTGTGTATGTCATTCTTTGGAAAGGTTTTCTGATTCCTCTGAGTCTTTCTGTGTCAGCGTTGAGAAAAATGAGTTCTTTAGCGCTTTCTTTGAGTGCAGAGTCTAACATTGAACATATTACACTTTCAACGTGGTGCAGAAGTTGCTCAAAGTCTCCTGCGAATTCCAGCTCGATCAGAGTGAATTCAGTCAAGTGTCGTTCGTCGGCCATTGGTTCTGCGCGAAAACTGGGTCCAATGCACCATACTTTGTTCAGGGACGGTGTCAGAACTTCTAGGTAGAGTTGTGCGGTTTGGCTCAGGTACCTTTTGTGTCCAAAATAGTCTATTTCGAACATCGTTGCGATGTTTTCGCATGCCCCGGTTGCTTTTGTCATGTGGGGAACGACGATTTCAATGAAACCTTGTTTTTCGAAGTATTCTCTGGCTCCTTTCAGCAGGCTTGATTCAATCTTCACGATTGCGCGCAGTTCTGGTGTGGAGAGAAGTCTGTGCCTATTGTTTATGGTTTTCAAAAGGTCGATATGTGTTTGTTTTCCGTTTATTTCGGGTTTTTGAATCTCGCTAATTTGGGTCTCCATGACCCGCACCGACAATTCTAGCTTCATTCTAATAAATCTTTTCCACACCTTCATGTAACACTGGCGCGTGCTGCTTTTCTTTTTTGGAACTTTGTGTTAAAGAATGCTTGTTCATAGATGGGTTAGCGCGTGGCTGCTGCGAGTTTGGGTTCTTCTTCTCTGGTGGCGTAGGCGGCGTGTGCCAGCTTGTTTTCTTCGGCGGACAGTGACTGCCAGTAGTAGTGTTGCCGTCATGATTAGCGTTAGTAAAATGATAGATAGAGACTCTGGAACGTATGGATACTCCAAGCTCGGCTCTATCTCTGTGCCTTCGTGCCACTCGTTGAACGAGGTGATTGCATAACCATCAGGTTGGCATGCATGAGCAATCATCCAGAACGAATTGTAGCAGGCTCCGTTTCGCCTTTGGACAACATGCTCGAATGCTTCAGTCCGGTTGCTGCTTGTAGCAACGTTATTGAAGCCCGGCACGATTGTTGCTATGAAAGTCTTGTCATAGGAGTGTGCCAATTCACAGGCCTCATGGTACAGGTCGTACACCTCCAGAGGGTTCCTTGAGAAATCAAGGGGATTGTACACGTGTATTCCATCAATGTATTCTTGGAAATAATCAATGAAGCCCTCAACCCTGCCTTCAAAACCCTCAAAATCCATTATCACGTAAGGATTAGCCCCATTTTCCCTTATCTCACGCACTACTTCGTTCCAACCGTTATCAAAGAAAGCATCCGGACTGACTATCTCGCCCCTTGAATTGTTGACGAAGAAATAATCAACAGCCGCCCACTCACTGCTCCAGTTCACCAAACCGCCGTTGTACGACTCAGCCCTTACGTAAACATCCTGCCCAGCATAACCTGTTATGTTGAAGCTCATATCATGCCAACCATCCGTAAAATTCACTACCTGGTCATAAAGAGTATCATTGCACGTCGCACCCAGCCCTATCTTTATCCTCACACCCACGTCCGACCAAATCTCGGAATCGTTTCTTATGTCTGACACGCCGACGTTCAACCAGTATTCCTCACCCGGCTGAAGATGGATCGGACTGGCACTTTCAACATATCCCGGTGTTGATTTGAACGGCTGAAAGGGTATTATTCCATGCCTTGGCGGTTTCCGAACTTCTTCAGACGGCAGCCATTGTTCTGCGGCATTTTCGGTCGTGTTTGGATCAGCATCATTACCAATGTTGTCTGTGCATGCATGCCAAATCCACGCTTGCGGATTCAAATTGCTGCGCGCACGTGAGTAAACAAAAATGACTGGCCTGCCGTCTACCCTGTACCATGAACTACTATTTCCATATTGGTTCAGGAGATATGTAAGGTCCTCGACTGTCTGGTTTATGCTCGTAGTGTTTTCGAGGTAGAAAGTGAAGTTGAAATCGTCCCGTTCGCAAACATTCCTGATGTGCCGCGAAGCGTTGTCTGTGAAGTCGTTTATCCCCCACCAAGAGACCACGAAACAGTCAATGCCAGCCTCTTTGGCCCACTTAACGTGTTGCTCAATCACTGTTTCATTGTTGGAATCGTACACATCCAGTAACGGGTAATCTGATGCAGCTACGTCTCTTCTTCCGTCCGTAATGTTATCAGGGTTGTGATTGGCATCATTCCAATGGCGCCAATAGCCAGAAAGACTAGGCGTTCCATACCATGGATAATAGAAGGCGAAGGTGCCCAGTCTCGCTTTCGGAGGTGTGAGGAGGGCGATTATCGAGATGGACGTTGTTTCTGTGTTCGCGTCGCCATCTAACGTACCATTTGCAAAGTAATTTGTCACTAGCCCCCCGTCGGATTCTCTCTGTTGCGAGAAGATTCTATCAACAAGCTCAGATTCAAAGGCCAGACTTTCTCCAAGCACCTTCGACGTGTAGAGGAGCAAGGCAAGCTTGTACGTGTTGTACGTTTCGTCTGCTGCTTTGTCTTGAAGACCTATGCCGGTCTCATTCCACATTTTCGTAGCGTTACTGTAGTAGCCAAGCGCGTCCGAATCATTTCCTTGCCAGTGATATGAAAGCGCAGCGTAAAGAAGCAGGTCTGCATATTGAGCCCAATCGCTCATAACCGTTCCATTAAGCATGGTCGTGTTCAGAACATAATCATCCTTGTACATGACGGAGTTTGTTCCGGTGCGGTAAGGCGGCAAGGCTATGTTGCCCAAGACGGCTTCATGAGCATAGCTTATCGGCAAACCTTCCGCGTCCCTCGGCAATCCATACTGTACAGCGAGCTCGATGAGTCTTGCCTTTATCATGTCTGCAGCCGCTGCTGCTTCAGCAGCATTCGAAAGACCACACTCGTTTGCCACTTTCAACGCTTCCCAAGCCCACAGATTATCAGAAACAAGCCAGTACGTGTTGGCCACGCTTGGGGCTTCACGGCAAAGTCCAAGGCTTCTATTGAACTGATTGTTCACCAAGAAATTTACCGCTTTCTCGACCATTGTAAGCGATTCGCTTCCTGAGGATTGAGAACTATGAAGGGATGACAGCGTGCTAGTAAAAAGGAGGATCAAGATTATTCCAGAAGCGGTTATCTTCATTTTCTTCGGTTCCTTCTACCCAGCCACGGGTGCTCTCTTACAACGCATCTAAAGAGAGGCTGTATTTAATTCCTGCTTTCTTGACAAATCATCTCTAACATCCTGGGTGTCCAAGAACAGAGAAAAGAGGGATTTGCGAGATTTCGCCACTGCAGTCTGGATCTGAATCCTGCTCCCTTCAAGCGCTGCTTAACGTATTTGTTATAGCGCGCGCCAGCCTGTTGCTAAATCGTCTCTTTTGTGTTAATTTCTACTTAGCATGCGAGTAGGGTTATTGATCTGGCTTTTTCCGGCCTGTTCAACCTTAACGCTGCTAGTGCATTTAGGAGCATGGCGATCATGCAGAGCAGAGCGTGTATGGTTATGCGTTCGAGGCCTCTGGCCCTGTGCCTTTCAAGACAGAGCTGCTCCTTCAAACGGGAATTCACCCTCTCAATCGCACCTCTCTGCGCATAGATTCGCTTCTCGACAACGGGACCATGAGTCCTGAAATACTTGTCCACACGCAAAAGCTTGGCTTCTCCTTTGCTCTGGTTTGCAGGGTAGGGAATGACGACCTTTACGCCGTGAGTTGAAAGCTGTTCCCTCAGTTTTCTGCTGGAAAACTGCGAATCAGCCACCAACGTTTTCGTTCTGTGTTCAGTTATCTTCCAAGCCTGGCGGAAGAGCACTGGAGCATGCTTTTTCTCGTTGTCATTGGCAGGCGCAACGACAACGGCAAGGGGCAACTCGGACTTTGCGTCTGCTGCAACGTGCAGTTTGTAGCCCAGCTCGTAGGTTTTGCCGTTCCTGCCCACCCTGGCTTCAGGGTCAGATTTTCCGCGACTGTTATCGTGTGGGTCTCGTCTGCTGTAGGCCCTGACGAAGGTGGCGCCCAGCACCACGGTTTCGCCGTTGATTACGCCTCTCTTGAACAGTTCTTTGAGCAGCTTGTTCATGATTCTTTGAAGCCTTCTGGCTCCGACGCGTTTCTTGAACCGCGACAACTGCGATGGATGATAGGGATTCTGCTCCGATTCGACGTCGCAGAGCCCTCTCAAGTTGTCATCTTTCCACAGCCGCCAGCACAGTTCTCTCTCGCTCGGAATCTGCTGAAGCCTCTTAACCATCAACGCTTTGAAGATGCCCATCGGTTTCCTGGGCGGCCTGCCCGGATCATCCTTGTGGTGGTAGCTTCCTTGACCACTTTCTCGACGTCGTCTAATTTTAGCTTGGACAAGATGGCGCATGAAAATTCAGGTTTGTCCATCCTTCACCCTAAATATTCAAGCTCAAACAAGCTTAAACAGCAACATGTCAACTTTCATAATTTAGCAACAAGCTGGCGCGCGCTGCCGTCAGTAATGTAACTCTAATAACAACAAAGAAAAAGACATTGAACTATTCAATGCTTGCAGAATTCAGGGAAGTTCAACTGACCAATCGGGTTTCTGTCCCTTGTTTCCTTCATATCAAGTTTTACCCATCGGAATTGCTCAAATCAGTCAGGCCCTACGGCCTATTGCCTGAAGGCACAAATCCCCTCGTCTACTACAGCTTGTTTGAGACGCTCAAGAAGCTGAGCTTAAGCTTGTTCTCAGCAAGTTTAGAAAGCGACTGAAGATCAGCGATACTTTTTGAACACCTGTTCTTTGCATATCCCGACAATTCCAAGAGGCTTTATTTGAATTTTCCTTTCAGGATCTCTCCTAGCATGCCCAAGTATGAAAGCGTCCTTACCATGTTTTTCTATTATCTGCGTTGCGCTATCAACATCTTCTTTCGGCAACACCATGCACATCCCAATTCCCATGTTGAATCTGTTACACATCTCTTCGTCCGTTACGTCTCCATATCTCTGGATAAGTTTGAAAATACCTGCGGGTTCGGGCAATTCTTCAATCACATACCCATACCCTTTGCCGACTCTGTAAAGGTTCAAGAAGCCTCTACTCGTTATGTGCGCCATTAACTTAATATTCAGATTCTCCTTGAACATTTGCAAAATCTCAGGTACGTAAATATATGTAGGTTCCAGAAGTTCTTCGCCAAGAGCGCGTCCAAGTTCATCAAAATACTTGTCTAGATCAAAATGCATTTTTTCAAGTAATATTCTCCTTGCCATCGTGTAACCGTTACTATGCAATCCTGAACTTGATATGCCAAGCAGTGTATCACCTTCTTCAACCCTACTACCATCTATGATTTTGGCTATATCAACAATACCGACACACATCCCGGCCAGATCAAATCCTACACCTTCTCTCATTCCTCGTATCATTTCAGGCACTACAGCAGTCTCTCCACCAACAATATTGATCTTGGCGATTTCCGCACCTTTCTTGAGTCCAATAGCAATCTGTTCAATGATATCCGGATCTGGATCTTGAATAGCTATGTAATCCTCAAAAGAAATAGGTTCAGCACCCGTGCATATAATATCATTCACGTTCATTGCAACACAATCAATACCTATCGTATCATACTTCTCCAATAATTCAGCTATGAATATTTTCGTTCCTACACCATCTGTTTTTATTGCCAGCGCTTGTCGGCTATTGAGCTGCACTATCCCAGCAAAGTGTCCAATCTTTGCAACACATTTCCCCACTCCTGTTCTATAGCGGTGCGTCTCCTCAAATATGGGTATTATCCGTTCCATAGCACGATCTTCTTTTTGCATATCCACGCCAGAATTTGCATAAGTGATCCCCGCTCTATGGGCCATGCAGACGCCTCCTACTCTCGCTTGTAGCATATAATCCTCTATTTTCGTAGTTTTATCTATTTCTGTTTTCTTCATAACCCACCATTATCCTAACCCTCAATTTTCTTGAGCTCTCCGACCTTCTCCTCGTTAACATAATGCACCTGTGCCGTCTGAATCACCTTGTAGCCAACTACCCCCAAGACAAAGTTGTGACAACAAATCCCTGACGGTGGAAGACCCCACACCCTGTCGCTTCGAAACCTCTTGAATCAATTTGTTCTTCGTAATATCCTTCTTCTCTCTAATTACCTCAACAATCTCTTTGGCTATTTTCCTCCGCGACATAACCATTCCATATCCAATATCATATGATATACTTTATGGCTCACCATATGAATTATAATATTCTTAACACTTTCCAAAACCCACAAACCCAAAGCATATTTGGCTCCAAATAGACGGCCTCTCACCCGTTGCGCGCACACACAAACTATAAAAACACAAAACACCCACAACACCCTAAAAGCATAGCATAAGAGAACATCAAACAAAATGTGCGTAATCGGCAAAGACAAACTCAAACAACTCATCGATCAGTACAAGTGCATCTGCCCATACGACCACAACCTGCTCGACGGAGACGGCTACGTCCTAACCGTCAAAGAAGAAACAACGCTACACTACTTGGAGCACAAGAACCTGATAACCCACGAGATAGTGTTCATTCCGCCGAACTACGTGGCCCATCTGACCGCCAAGAGCAAGTATGGAAGAATGGGATTATCCTTCTTAAACGCGGCGAAAGTCCACAGCGGATTTGTCGGCAGGCTTGCCTTGGAGCTGGTGAACTTGAGCAACGACCGCCACCCGATTACAATTAAGCGGGGAGACCCCTTCATGCACATAGAATTCGTGACAAGAGAAGGCGAACCAGCGCCATACAGCGGCGAATATCAATTCCAATATCTGACCGATGAGGAAATGCAAATATACATTCCAATATTAAAAAAGATCTTCAGCAACTACGATGAACTCGCCAAGACGTGGTTCAAAAACAAACGACTACCTCCATGAAGAAACACATCACAGAACGCTATTCTCGCAGACTGTAAACATCATTTCTGGAGAACATGAATCTCTCGGCCAATCTTATGTCTTTCTTCAATGTCAACAAACGACGACATATTGGCTAGGTCTTCAGTCAGTGAGGTTTCATTGACGAAGAATCTCCTTTCAATAGGACAGGATGAACTGAACCCGATTCTTTCAGCCTCCTCCTCAATGCTTAGCGTGACGAAGGTTCCGCTGCGTGTTCGAATGTAAGGCGATGTAATAACCAGCTTTCCCCCGCCCTTCAAAACTCTGTACGCACCTTCCAAAAAGCTACCGTACAGAGGCTTCAGCTTGCCAGCAATTCCTCGTGCATAAGACTCTGTTGGAAGGTGACGCAAGGCAGGCCCAAGATCAGGCTCGGTGGCGATGCAGTCAACAGAATCAACGTCAACCTTATCAGTCAAGCGGCGGGAATCTCCAAGCAGAACCGTGTATCTTCTATCTTCTATCTTGTATTCATCTTTGAGCCAAGCGAGGTTTGTGTATGATGCCTTGACGCACCAAGGGTTTATGTCTATCCCTATTACCTGTGCTTTCGTCAGCATCGCTTCTTGAAGAATCGTGCCCACTCCACAAAATGGGTCAAGCAGAACCTTCCCCGGTGCACATGAAGACAGGTTTGCCATGATTTTGGCGAGTCTCGGCGGGATTGAGAAGATCTTCCGCTGAACAGGTCTTTCCACATCTCTTTTCTGGAATTCGAACGGGTTGTGAACTGCTATCGTCTTTGCTACGTATGTTTGCTCTCTGCCTACGCAAAACAGTATCTCAGCGCTCTTTTCGATCAGACCTTTTTTCAAAACCTCAACATGGGTCAACTGGGGCAGCTTTCTGTTTCTTGGGAAACCCATAAACCTCGCTTTCACGCCGCGGGACGCCAGTTCTCCCTTAAAGTAATTGCCCATAAATCTCTGCATTTCCTTGGCATGTCTGAGAAACTGTCTGCCTTCGAAATACAGGCTCACTCCGAAAACACATTTCTTCGAAGAAGCCTTGAAAGCCTCGTCAGCAACGTAGTCAGCAGAGACTTCTTCCTCTGTCTCTTCTTGCGCTTGCTTCTTAGCATACAGAAAGGCGTTCACCACTGTTTCCGAGGAGAGGCGTGACATGACCCAGCCGATTTTAATGATACCTCCAAGATCGCCGATCAGTGACGGTTCTAACGCTTCCTCAACTGTTAGAGTGAAAAAGGATTTTGAAAGATCTGCTATTTTGAACTGGCACTTTCTGGTTTCAAGAAATGCTGCAACCTCGGCTAACGAGAGTTTCCAGTTCTTGCCTGGAACAAATACGTAACTTGTTTGCTTATTGCTGGCCATTTTCATCATGCGTGGGTCTTCTTGATAGGCGGATCCTGCGTGTGATGGTTGCTAGTATTATGACTCTGATATTTTAGCGTTAAAGTTAAAGGGTCGACAACTTGTGGATGTTGAATATGTATTATTGAACCAGAAAGTAAATCAACAATCCTGAAAGTATATTCTGGTTTGCGCGTAAAATGTTTAAATACAACGGTTATGGTATGCAAAAGGGGAATCTTGCATGCATGCGAAAAATTACAGAGCCGTGAAAGGCCAATCCTACACACGGAAAGAATTTGTGAAAGGCTTCCCACCCCCGAAAATAACCAAGTTCACCATGGGCGACACCAAAACGAAATTCGAGTATGAAGCCAAGCTCATTGCCGAAGAGAAGGCTCAAATCCGCCACAACTCCTTGGAAGCCGCTCGTATAGCGTCAAACCGAGTTTTGGCGGATAAACTTGTGAACAATTATCGTCTGGACGTTCATCCTTACCCGCACACGATTCTTAGAGAGAACAAGATGATTTTCGGCGCACACGCTGATCGTCTTCAACAGGGAATGCGAAGGTCTTTTGGGAAGGCAATTGGAACCGCTGCTCGAGTGAGAGCCGACCAAACAATCATTACCGTTGGCGTAAATGCACAGGGCGTTGAAACTGCGAAACTTGCCTTAAAGCGTGGAAGCGCCAAACTTCCCATTCCATGCCACATAACCGTTGAAAAAGTGCAAGGGGAAGAGGCGAAAACAGTTGCCTGAAATGTTAACAGACCTTGTCCTCTGGTTTGAAAGTTTGAGGAAGACTGACATTCCTTCTGTCGGGGGGAAGAACGCTAACTTGGGTGAAATGACAAGCGCCGGCATACCTGTCCCGCCGGGTTTCGCTATAACTGCTTATTCTTACAAGAAATTCATCGAAGAAACGGGAATAGCCCAGAAAATCTACGAGATCATAAAAGAAACGGTGACCAACCCTGACGACCCGAAACAATATGAGATAGCTTCTAAGAAGATTCGGGAACTGATAGAAGCGACACCAACACCAAAGGACATCAAAAGCGCCATCAGATCGGCATACGCAGACCTGTGCAAGAAACTCGGCGCGAACGACGTTTTTGTTGCGGTAAGGTCAAGCGCTACAGCTGAAGACTTGGCTGACGCTTCCTTTGCTGGTCAACAAGAGACATTTTTGAACGTTAAGGGCGCCGATGAACTTCTGAAAAACACCGTTAAATGCTGGTCCAGCCTGTTTACCCCACGAGCAATATTCTATCGCACTGAGAAGGGGTTTGCACACGAGAAAGTCTTCATCAGTGTCGGAGTTCAAAAGATGGTTAACTCCAGAGCCGCTGGTGTCACATTCACGATAAACCCGGTCACAGGCGACAGCAGCCAGATAATCATTGAGGGTAATCATGGTCTAGGTGAGGCCGTCGTGTCTGGGGCGGTTACACCTGACGATTTTGTTGTGGATAAGAAAACCTTGAAAATAGTTGAACGGCGTGTAGCCAAGAAGACGATACAGTACATTCGTGATCCGAACACTGGTAAGACAGTTCACGTGGAAGTGCCAGTTGAGAAACAAGAACAGCCTTGCATAAGCGATGAAGAAATACTGAAGCTTGCGGAACTGGCAAAACTTATCGAACAGCATTACGGGAAACCCCAAGACATCGAGTGGGCAATCGACAGAGACATACCGTTTCCAACCAACATGTTCATAGTGCAATCAAGGCCTGAAACCGTTTGGAGCCAAAAACTTGTAGAGGCGCCCGCCAAACCTGAAGTTGAGAGAATGAAGCCGACGGAAATGTTGAATGTAATTGTGAAGGGAATTGCAGCTGGAAAAAGAGGTTACGGTATCGGGCCGGCAAGGGTTGTTTCAAACCCTGAAGAAGCCGCTCAAGTCATGAAGAAGGGCGACATACTCGTTACTGACATGACTAACCCCGACTATGTGCCATTCATGAAACTGGCGGGCGCCATAGTCACCGACAAGGGCGGTGTAACCTGCCACGCAGCAATTGTGAGCCGTGAGCTGGGCATCCCATGTGTTGTGGGAACGGAGAACGCGACGAAACTCATGGTCACAGGCAAAGAATACACGGTTGACTCGCAAAGCGGAGTCGTTTACGAAGGCATACTGCCAACACTAACAGAGCAGCTTTCATCTTCCTCAGGCGTCAACGCTCGTCAATCCGCAGTCAGTGGCGGTATCTTTCAATCCGTGCCCGTCACGGCCACAAGGATTTATATGAACCTTGGTGTTCCAGAGAAGATTGAAGATTACAAAGACCTGCCCTTCGAAGGCATAGGACTAATGCGCACCGAGTTCATCCTAGCCAGCTACATAGGCGAACATCCGATGCACTTCGTGGAAACGGGCGAAGGCCAGAAGTTTGTGGACAAGCTTGCTGAAGGGATCGCTACAGTTGCAAGGGCGATACAGCCGCGGCCAGTGGTCGTGCGCTTCAGCGACTTCAAAACAAACGAGTACCGAGAACTGAAGGGCGGCGAAAAATACGAGATAATTGAGTCTAACCCCATGCTCGGGTGGAGGGGATGCAGCCGCTACATTAGTAAATGGTATGAGAAAGCGTTCAGACTTGAGTGTCAAGCAATCAACAAATGCCGCAAGGAATGGGGCCTCAAAAATGTGTGGGTCATGCTTCCAGTCGTGCGCACCACTTGGGAAGCAAGAAAGTGCTTAGACATCATGCGCGAAGAGGGCTTGGAGAGGACAAGAGACTTCAAGGTCTGGTTCATGGCGGAAACACCTTCAATCGCTATACTGGCCGACGAGTTCTCAAAGTTGTGCGACGGCTTCTCCATAGGTTCGAACGACATGACTCAGGGCATACTCATGATTGACAGGGACTCCGAACGCCTTGGACAAATGGGCTACTTCGACGAAAGAGATCCGGCGGTGAAGAGGATAATCGCTCATCTGATCAAGGTAGCTCATGAAAACGGCGTCACAGTTTCCATCTGCGGTGAAGGGCCATCGAACTTGCCTGACTTTGCAGAGTTCTTGGTTAGGGCTGGAATCGACAGCATCTCAGTGAACAATGACGCAGTGATTGCTACGAAGAAGCTTGTGGCCAGCATTGAACGAAAGATAATCCTTGAACAGCTTGAGGAACAGCATGAAAGAGCCCTTGGGCGAGCGAACAGAAAGCCGAAACAGGACTGGCAATGGGCGTCCCAGTGGGGCGAAACACCGGAATAGAAAACAAACCTTTCCTTTCTCTCCACTAAGGCGCGTCTCCATTCTCGTATCATTGTGGTCGTGGCGGAATGTTGCAGTTTGATTTTGAAGAAGAAAGAGTCAAAAAGGAAATACATAGTCTCAACGCAAAACGTGTGCTGATTCAACTTCCTGAAGGCTTGAAGCCAGAAGCTCCACGCCTAGCCAGAATTGTTGAAAAGTCTGGGGCTCTGCCAATCGTTTCCGCCGACCCGTGTTACGGTGCTTGTGACTTGGCAACGACAGACGCCGAGAGCTTAGGCGTAGACTTGATCATTCACTATGGTCATTCGAAAATGGTGAAGTACGAGCGAGTTCCAACAATCTACGTTGAAGCCAGAGCTGGGGCAGACATAACTGAAGCTGTTCAGAAGGCCTTGCCGTTGCTTGAAAAATGGCGTAAAATAGGCTTAGTCACCACCGTTCAGCACGTGCAAACCCTTGACGCCGCAAGAGAGATTTTGGTTCGCGCAGGCAAAACAGTGGTGATAGGTGACACAGCCCGCGCAAGCTACCCAGGGCAAGTTGTCGGATGCGACTACAGCAATGCCAAATCAATCGCGAAGGATGTTGAAGCCTTCCTGTTCATCGGGGGTGGGCAATTTCACGCCATCGGCGTAGCGCTCTCAACTTCCAAGCCAACCATTGTTGCTGATCCGTTTGACAGCAATGCCTTTTCGGTTGGAAAGGAGGCTAAGAAAATCCTCAAGCAACGATGGGCAGACATAGAGGAAGCTAGAAGAGCGAAGACTTTCGGGGTTCTCGTGGGTCTTAAACCCGGTCAGAAAAGGCTTGAAGAAGCTTTGCAGATAAAACAGAAACTTGAAGGCGAAGGAAAGGTCGCATTCCTCTTGGCTGCCAGAGAGATTACGCCTGAGGCTCTGTTAGAATTTCCTTCAGTGGACGCTTACGTGAACACGGCCTGTCCGCGAATATCGCTTGACGATGCTTCAAAGTTCAAGAAACCTGTACTCACCATTAATGAGGCTTTGGTAATTGCTGGAGAGCTATCTTGGGAAGAAATATGCAGAAAAGGATT
>PEWI01000251.1:13074-14144 GCA_002779555.1 Candidatus Bathyarchaeota archaeon CG07_land_8_20_14_0_80_47_9
CTAGACCTAGAACGGTTTCTTTCACAAGTTGAGCCTCATCCATCTCCGAGCCCGAGCCTTGAACAGTACACTGTTTCAACTGGCGTTGCGGCGACGATGCTTCACATTGCAGCTTATGTGAATGGAGACATTGTTGGAAAAACAGTTTTGGATTTAGGATGCGGCACAGGAAGATTGGCCTTAGGTGCAGCTTTCTTGGGTGCAAGGCAGGTTGCAGGTGTAGACATAGACACGACGGCAGTTGGAGTTGCGCTGAAGAACTCGTTGAAGACCGGCTTAAAGAAACGAGTTCAATGGGTTGCGGGAGACATAGATGCGCTGTGCGGAGTGTTTGACACAGTTCTGCAAAACCCGCCATTCGGAGTGCAGAAGAGAAAGGCTGACCGAAGATTCCTTGAGAAAGCTCTCGAGGCGGGCAAAGTCGTTTATTCGCTTCACAGACACCCACTTGCAGACGAAGCGCTTATGAACAGATTGAGGAACAGCAAGGGCAATGCCGAGGCAGTTTCGTCTTCTCCTTTTCTAGGCCAGTTCGTTGAAGAGCATGGTGGAAGAATCATGGGCGTTTATGCCATGGTGATGACGATTCCTCGCATGTTCGATTTTCACACGAAGAGAAGACATGAGTTCATAGTTGACCTTTACGTAATAGAAAGAAGACACTAGAGTTCAAGGCGGTAAAGATACCCTTTTTGCCTTGGCAGTTGTTTCTTCAACCTGAAGCCTAGTTTCTCGTAAAACTCCTTGCTTTCCGTTGGAAACCGTATATTCGGCGGCCAACTCGAATCAACCTCAGACACATACACCTCCATTGCCGCAGCTTTCCTTCCCTCGAAATGTGAAAGCGGAGTCGTTTTCAAAAATCCTATGAGATGCTGGAACAACGCCTAGCGCGTATGCCTGTTCCGAAAATGGTTAAAAATGGTCTTAATTCGCCTTTTGTGATTTGGAGACAGTTTTGAGCTTCGCACTTTCCTTCGGCCTTCTTGCAGCGTCCGCTCTTCTCGAACTGTGAAGGGTTAGGCTGAAGGCGGCGGAGTAAGCTTTGCGGTGATTGCATCGGCTTGATT
>PEWI01000089.1 GCA_002779555.1 Candidatus Bathyarchaeota archaeon CG07_land_8_20_14_0_80_47_9
AGATGTGATGCCAAGAAGCTTAGAGCCATGCTGATTGATTTTGTTCAAAAAAGGCTTCGATGGAATAGCTTCGTTGCCTAAGCAGGCAGGGTTCACCGTGGCAGAAGCCAGAAAACTCCCGAAAATAGTTGAATATCGAGAGCACAAAAAGACGCCAGAGCCTCCAAACGTATCCAATATGCTTTCCGTTTGACACGCGAAGAGCAATTTCTGCAAAATGTCTAGGTTCCATCTGTGGCGGGCGGGGTGGGATTTGAACCCACGACCACCAACTTAGGAGGCTGGTGCTCTATCCGTGCTGAGCTTCGGTAGAGAGTTAAGTAGACTCTCTCTACCCGCCCATGTTCTCCCGCCCAGTATTTCTCTTAGATCCTCTGACGTGATGACTACAGTATTTGAGCCTTGGAGCAGTCTTGAATATTCGTGCTTATATTTCTGGATGGTCACGACAATTGTCTTACTGAATCCCGATTTTGCGTAAGCTTCAATTTTCTGACGCAGTTCTCTTGCCCTTTGCTCCACATCATGCCAGTATGTGCATTCCAATATTACGTTGTCTAACGTGAAGTCGGGAAGATAGAATTTGCCTTCACATTTTATCATATGTTCATATTCAAATCTAATGTCATTTTCAGTGAATATCTCTGCCACGTTTAGTTCCAGAATGTTCCGGTATTTTTGATTGTGATATTTATACTTGTATTGTAGAGATTTCTTGAGTTTTTCTTGCTGCATTTGATGATATTTGCCAGGCTTGTTAGCCTTCATCTGAGTGTGCCAGTTGCGTAACCCAACTCTTCCTCCGTTTGACTTCCAAGAGTGCTGCTGTTGTGCGTATTTGGGATCGAAAAAGCCCCGACTATTTTGTTTGGTTCTGAAGCCGCCTGGTTGTCTACCCCAATTATCCTCTTTCAGCCCGATTATAGAGGTTCTGAATCCTTCGCACTGTGGAAAAGCCTTGACTATCTTGCAGAAGATTCTGTAATGCACCAGGTATTTCTCGTCACGCCAGTCTCGTAGAGTACTGCTCCCAATACGAAGTTTAGACGCCATCTCTCTCCAAGAGAGTCCGTACAGGTCTCTTGCAAAAAGTATCAATTCCTTTTGCTTTCCTTTAGTGAATATGCACCGCATGTCGTTATCAATTTCAAGAATGCTTCTACTTACTTAAGATTATGGCCAAAATTGTACTGAGCTACCCGCAAGTTTCACTTAACCGTACTTTGGCTTCCTGCAGATTTTAACTTAATGATTTCTCCTCTGCAAAAAACTTAAACTGACACGCAACATCAACTGTACTGGCAGCCGCGGGGGTACCCGAGCCAGGTCTAAATAGGCGGCCAGAAGAAGCCTAAGACAAGGGGGAGGACTTAAGATCCTCTGGCGAAGGCCTACGTGGGTTCAAATCCCACCCCCCGCACCTCGGATTGGGGCATCTTCCAAGCCCGCTTTTTCCTGGAAAAACTTGCTTGACAGTTATGCGTGATGTGGAATTTTTTGCTTCAGTCCGCTGGCAAAAATGCGCTCTTGCGTAGACTGGGCGGGTTATCGAATTTTTGTCTCATGAAGTTGCAATCTGAGGTGTGAATTTTCTGCCGTAACACGTAGGTGCATGAAAGCGCGCGCCAACAGTCTTCGTGAGCGATGTATGCTGCGTATTGCCAGCCACCGCAAGATTGATGAACCTATCCTGAGGTCGGCCGAACACTATCTTTCCAGCACAAAAGTTTTCCTTTCTATGACTCGCGTTGGGATTCTGTCCATCAGCATTCTCTCCTCAGGCTTTTCAGTCAACCCAATTGGGTGAAGCTTCTCACCCAGCTTCAAAGCTGTCTCCAGTTTCGCATTTCTCTCTGCATATATCTCCAAGAGAACCCCGCCTTTCTTTACATTCTCTCCAAGCTTTGCCTTGAGCACGACTCCTGCTCTTTTTTCTTTCGGCGCTCCAGCTTCTCTTGCAATCTTGGCAGTATCTTCGTTGTTGATCCAAAGGACCCTGCCGCCCCTGTCAGTCGTTAGCTCTGCTTTCTTGTCGCCGACTTCTATGTCTTGAGGTTTCACTTTCGGGTTTCCGCCCTGTGCTTCAATAATCTTTCTGAGCTTCCTTTCTGCCTTTCCTGATTCCAGTAGTCTTTCGGCTTTCTGCCTTCCATTTTCCACGTCAACCATCTCAAAAAGTATGCCCGCCACGTCTATGGCTTTTTCTTTAAGGTCAGCTGGGCCGTTTCCCATGATGGCTGAAAGCGCTTCTCTTGCTTCCAGAGCTGGGCCTATGGCCCATCCAAGAGGCTGCTCTCCGAAAGTTACTGCACACTGAACCTTCATCCCAAGACGTTTCCCTAAATCTATGAAGTCGTATGCAAGCGTGTGCGCTTCTCCGATCGTCTTGATTTTTGCGCCTCTTCCGGTTGGAATGTCCACAACAACGTGGGTTGCCCCTATTGCCTTCTTCTTACTCATAATTGACGGAAGAAGCATGGGATCTATTGCCAGCGGGTATTCGACTTGGATGAAAATGTCGTCTGCAGGCGCCAACTCTAAAGCTCCGCCCCAGACCATGCAGCCGTTTGTCTTCTTCACCACTTCCTTTATCTCTTCAATGGTCAAGTTTACAGGACACAGAGTTTCCACACGGTCAGCTGTGCCTGCTGGCGAAGTGACTGCTCTGGAAGAGGTTTTGGGTATCGTGAACCCTGCGGCGGCGATGATTGGCACTATCAGAATTGTTGTTTTGTCGCCGGGTATTCCGCCTATGCTGTGCTTGTCAAGAATCGGTCTCTTGTCCAAGCTGAGAGTACTGCCGGTTTTCACCATCGCTCTTGACAAGGCTTCAATTTCGTCCATGCTCAGACCGTGAATGTAAAGAGCAGTTATGAAAGACGCAAGTTCAACATCACTCAGGTGGCGGGTAACTACATCCTTAACTATCGTATCTATTTCTTTTTCTCGCAGTCTTTCGCCTCGGATTTTTGCTTGGACATACCTGATCGCCTCTGGGACCTCAGCAGATTGCACTTCTACACTTTCCCCACCCTTTATTCCCAGTTTTCTTGAAATCTCTTCGTAAAGTCCAACATAGTTACGCGGAAAGTTGCTGGCCACGTTGGCGATGGCGATCACCTGCTGCTTTTCATAGGCTATCCTGACTCTGTCCGAGGAGTGCACGCCTAGAAAGCTTGCTGTCTCATCATCCAATATTGCTATACTTCTTCCGCCAGCCTGAATTTCTAAAAGCCGTGCTTTGAGCTTCATCTGAATCCACACCTCAATTATTGAGCAGCTCAATAGTTAAAGGTTTTAAGGAGCCAAAGTTAAACAACAAAACGAGAAGGGTCGGGTCAAGTTGAGATACATAGACTTCGTTGACTTGAACTACACACCTAAAGAAACAGATGTTATTTGCACGTTTCACATTGAGCCCGCCGGAATCAGCATGAAGGAAGCCGCGGGCGGAGTTGCCGCTGAGAGTTCAGTTGGAACGTGGACTGAGTTCACAACGGTCAAGCCTTACGTTGACAGGCTCGCTGCTTGTGTCTTCGACATCGATGGAGGCCTCGCGAAGATAGCCTATCCGTTAGAGCTTTTTGAACTCGGAAACATGCCTAACATCCTAAGCAGCGTCGCTGGAAACGTGTTTGGATTGCGAGCTCTCGAGAACCTGAGGCTCAACGACATTGACTTTCCGTCAAAGCTTGTCAGGAGCTTTAAAGGTCCGAAATTCGGCATTGAAGGAATCCGCAGACTGCTAAAAGTTTACGACCGCCCTCTTGTAGGAACAATAATCAAACCTAAACTGGGATTGAAAACGGCTGATCATGCCAAGGTTGCCTATGAAGCTTGGGTCGGCGGGTGCGACATCGTTAAGGATGACGAGAACTTGGGCAGCCAGAGTTTCAACCCCTTTGACGAACGCGTTTTGAAGACTCTTGAGGCCAGAGACAGGGCTCAGAGGAAGACGGGGGAGAAAAAGGTCTACATGGTCAACATCACTGCTGAAACTGGACAGATGCTGAAACGAGCAGAATTCGTGCTTAGCCACGGCGGAGAATATGTTATGGTTGATATCCTAACGTGCGGTTTCGCTGCGTTGCAGACCCTGCGCGATCAGGGCTTCAAGCTTGTGATTCACGCACACAGAGCAGGTCACGCGGCATTCACCAAGAACCCGAAGCATGGAATTTCGATGAAGGTGATCGCGAAAGTAGCAAGGATGATCGGCGTCGACCAGCTTCATGTCGGTACTGTTGTTGGAAAGATGTTTGAAACAAGAGATGAAGTGAGAGAGAACTGTGAAGCGTTGAAGACCGAGATGAGTGGCTTGAAACCAGTGTTACCTGTTGCTTCAGGCGGTCTGCATCCGGGGCTGGTTCCGTCATTGATGGAGTTTTTTGGAAAAGACTTCGTCATCCAAGCTGGTGGAGGCATCCACGGTCACAGTGACGGAACAGTTGCGGGCGCGAAGGCGATGCGGCAAGCTGTGGAGGCAACTCTGGAAGGTGTGCCACTGAAGGAATATGCCCGAGCCCATGTGGAACTCGAAACTGCACTGCGAATCTGGGGACAGCGGCCTTAAGGTCAGGCTTACTCGAAAATCCACGGGTACATCCTGCGCACGATTTCAGTCACCGAGTGCGGTGAGACTATTCCGTCCTCGCATATTATGCCGTGAATGAAATCTCGTCGGGTCACGTCGAAAGCGGGGTTTCGTATGACCAAATTTCTGGGCGGGTCTTTCCAAATCTCGTTCGGGCTTCTTTCTTCTATCTTCTCATAATCGCCATGCATGGTTGCCGGGTCAAACTTCAACAGTTCCGAAACAACGTAGAATGGCGTTCGGGCTTCGTGTGCTGCAAGCGCGATTGTGCTTGTTCCTATCTTGTTTATCACGTTGCCCTCTGAAGTTATCGCGTCCGCTCCTACGATTGCAAGGTCGACCTGATTCATGAAGAACCGTGCAGCAGAATCCACGATGAAAGTCGTCTTTACGCCTAAGTCCAGCATTTCCTTGGCTGTGGTTCTGCCCTGAAAAACAGGTCTGGTCTCGGTACAGATGACTTCAAACGATTTTCCCTCTTGTTTCGCTCTTTTCAGAAGGTAAGTCACCGTGGATGAGTGGCAATGTGTCAG
>PEWI01000231.1 GCA_002779555.1 Candidatus Bathyarchaeota archaeon CG07_land_8_20_14_0_80_47_9
TGTGGACGAAAAGGACACAAGTTTGTTACAAGGAATTTTAACAAGAAGCGACGTAATGCAGGCATTAAGAAAAAAGCTCTAAGGACAAAGAATCCTGAAATGTCCCCTTGACACTCGAAATCAATTAAGCTATGCCATACCCTGACTGGCAAACAATTGTCACCAAATGCAAAGGAAGGAGGAGATCGTTACAGCCCTTCGGTTCTTACTTACTGCGCGCCATAGAACTATTTCTATCTAATGTGCGTTATGCTCTCTCGCAAGCGTTGCGAACTGTTGAACTTTTGCTGATTAGCGACAAACACGAGTTTTTGATTCTTGCATCTGAGGTCTATCTGAGATGGACATTACGCGAGTAAAATCCATTTGTTTCAATCGCGATTCAGCTAGTTAATACTCGCAGAACGTGAGTTTTCACAAATATTTGAACGAGTTTGAAGCTATCCGTGTGCGTAAGTCAAGCATTTTTACCGGTAAACACATGTTCAAATTCCAACCCCCACTCGCAACATTCTAATTCTGGTTTCTTTAGCTGAAATAAGCTCAAAATAGGGCGGAAATTGGAGTGCGGGGGGTGGAACCTCCCACCGACTTTACCGGTAAAAATATGCTTAGGAAAATCCTGTCACAGCATTCACAATCAGTAGGGCAAGTATAATCCCGAAATCCTCCCAACGTGGAATAATGGCAGATAGTACGACAGCCGCTTCTATCATCCATGGAATCGGACCGCAAAAATAGCTCAACGGCTTGATCACTGGATTCTTCTTTTTTTCAGGAATCTCGTTAAATCCGTATTCCTTAAGTCGCTTCTCTGCTTCAGCAGTTGTAAGACTTGATTTGTAGGATGGCGATCGTTCCAATTGAGAGGTTTCCTCTTTTCAAGTTTTCAGTCAGAAAGTATCGTTTCTGCTCTTGTCGCTCGCAAGTGACTTATATACGTTAATTGTTTGCTCTGCAACTTTTCTCCAAGTAAAAAGCTCAAGAACTCTTTTTCGACCATTTTTGCCCCAAGTTTTGGCCCTCTTAGGATCTCTTAACATCTCTTCTATTCCCCAAGCTATGTCAGCTGGGTCTTCACCGTTGACGTGAATTCCTGTTTGGTTAGGACCGGAAGCTACGACTTGCTCTCGGAACCCAACCACCCCGTGAGCACCCACTACTATTGGTTTCTCCATGGCCATCGCTTCAAGGCTTACTATTCCAAATGGCTCGTATACAGACGGAAATATACAGACATCCGCGCTGGCGTAATGTAGAATCCTTTCGTCCTCAGGGACAAACTCAAATCGACAAATGACGTTCTCCTTGACAGCGAGTCTACTTGCCATCTCAGATATATCCTGTTGTTCTTCCCCTTTACCTAGAATTACAAGTTTAGTTTTCGGATATTCCTTCAGAACGACTGGGAGAGCTTGCACCAAGTTTCTAATGCTTTTGACCCACGTTAACCTGCCAACAAACAGCAGTAGATTCCAATCCTTCGGGACTTCGTATTTTTTTCTTATTTCATCAATTTCCTCTTGTTTGCAGTTTTTCGGATTGTAACGTTTTGGGTCAACGCCATTCCAAACCACGCTGATCTTAGATTCATTCCAGCCATGGCGAGTCAGGTCGTCCTTCATCGCATTACTCACAGTGATTACTCTATTCGCTAATTGCGCTGTCGCTTGTTCAAGATGGGAAACTACTTCGGAGCCGTGTCCTCCGCTCCTTCCCCACTCAGTGCTATGAACGTGAAAAACCACAGGGATTCTTGTCTCATTCTTGACTATGATGCCTGCAATGCTGCTTTGAAGCTTACATGTCTTGTCAGCGGCAACGTTTTTCACCTTTCCCAGACGAACAGCGCCTTCCTTCGCCGCTTATTGACGTGGGCTAAGCGGGATTTAAGCTTTGTTGCTTAAAAGAAGCTTGATTTGGGCTTTTCAACGTTGAAAAAAGGTAGGTATAGGGGCGGTGCGTCAGATATGGTGTCTGTAAAGTCATCTGACCGAGTAGCCCTATACCTAGGAAAAATGTGTCGAATTGCACGTGTTGATAGTCAGGCGATACGTGCTAAACTGCTTCGGCAGCTTGATGCACTTTTTGAGTTGGCTTTTTCGATTGCTAAAGGTGAGGTTAAGCGGCTCCGAGATGATGAAGGTAAAGAGTACAGTCTGAGCCCCAGGATATCCTGGAAGGACTCGCTTCATGCCACGTGGCATAACCCAAAAACCTCAACAGGGCCCTAGAATGGTCTCGGTATGAATAGGACTTGTGGAATGCTCGTAGTAAGCCATGGAAGATAGAAAAAAGGGGAATAGCGGGAGATACGTCGCCACCTCTACGCGGTTGCAGCGGTACTTCCCACAGTGTTGTAGGCGTGTTATGTCTAATGCATTTGAAACTCAGACGCCTGCAGTGAGAGTAGAGTGCACGTTCTGTTTGCCGATAGATTTAAAACCCGTGGGGACTCCCTTAAGTACTTAAGGGGGTTAAGTTTGTCATTATTCAACCTCAACCCAAAGGAATTTCCAAAAGAACTTTTCGGACGTGAGAAAGAATTAGATGAACTCGTCCGCCTCGTCAAAGCGAGACGATGGATCGCCATACTAGGTCCAAGAATGGTTGGCAAGACCAGCCTAATAAAAGCAGCAAACGTGAAACTGGAGAAAACGGGCGTGAAGGCGATATACGTGAACCTATGGGGGGCAAAAGGAACTCACGGTCTACTAAACGCTCTGGCACAAGGTTTGAACAAAGAGAATAGTGTATTACAAAAAATCAAGGACATGGCAAACAGAACCGAGGGAGTGTCCTTTGGGCCTGGAGGGATCTCGATATCTCTCTCAAAGAGGCCTATGACGACCATGTGGGACCTGCTAGGTGCCATAGGAAAACAGGCTGGAGACTGCGTCATTGAGCTTGACGAGGTCCAAGAGTTGTCGGCAATCTCTGGCCATCTCCTCAGACTATTGGCCAACATCTTCAACACCCACCCAAACGTAGTCTTCATCCTCACCGGGTCGATGTTCGGACTAATGAAAACGCTACTCGAACCTAGATCCACATCTCCAATGTATGGAAGATCACCAGCAAAGTTCTATCTTGAACCCTTCACAAAAGAGAAATCCAGCGAATTTCTTAAGAAAGGAGTCCAAGAATGCCATGAAGCGACCACGGAGGAGCAGATAGAGGAGGCCGTGGAAAAACTCGACGGCATTCCAGGCTGGCTAACCCTATATGGAAACAACGTTGCAGTCCGCAAACTCCCCCATAAGAAAGCTATACAAGAAACCATCTCTGAAGGGATGAAAATAACAAAAGACGAATTAGAACACTTTCTCCAAGGAAGGGACAGAACAACCTATCTGGCAGCACTCAAAATCGCAGCCACTTCTGCCCGCTGGAAAGAGATAAAGGCAGCAATAGAAACAAGGAGAAACTCAGTGCCAAATGATGCAACAGTGCAGAATGCCTTGGAAAATCTGAAGGCAGCAATGCTAACAAACGAAGAAGAAGGCGTCTACACAGTCAAAGATCCAATGCTTCGAAAACTCCTACTGACCTCACAAATCACTTAGATGGCTAAGTACTTAACCGCCTCTCAACAAGCACAAGGGGTTGACAGAAAAAAAGGGGAAATCACGGGAGATATCGCTACTTGTCTTAGGTTCAGTCCAACCCAGCTCAGTTCTACGGAAACCCGGAGCGTCCTACGGGAGGCCACGTGATGGCCCACGCGTGCACGCATAGGATACACATGAGGA
>PEWI01000122.1 GCA_002779555.1 Candidatus Bathyarchaeota archaeon CG07_land_8_20_14_0_80_47_9
TTCCTAAAACGGTTAAAAATGGTTTTAATTCCGTTTTTGCATATACAGGTCCATCATGGATTTGTCTGATGAGCGCATTTTGGCTGTGCTTAAGGGATAAAAACCATTTTACATCAATTTCGGAACAAGCATGCGCGTGGGGTTTCAGTTTCTCTTTGAGGAGGGCTTTATGGTTGAGTATCATCATCTTCTTAAATATGTGAATTCTAATTATTTAGCGTTCTTGATGTTGACTAGGCGGGGTCCCTCTCCTTCCGGTTAGACGAATCTCAAGCATGCTTCAAGGACCAGTTTGAGCGCCGGCTTATGTTTGGGGTCTTCTGCCAGTAAGAGGGCTGACTCCAGGAGGCTGCGGAGATCCTCTTTCCCGGGTTCGGATTTCGGCTGTGGCTTCTGTGGCTCAGGGCCTTCGAAGGATTCGATGTCTCGAGTCTGAGGAGGACTGTCGACTGTCGTTCGACGTTTAAGTCTGAGGGATCTTCTTTCTATGGCGTCCTCACTCCGATCCATCTTATCAGCCAGATCTCTCGAGGTCTCCGCGGTGCTCCAGCCCCTGCCGAGCATAGCGGCCAGCTCACTTCAAGGCTAGACTTCCAAAAAAGGAGGGAATTTAGTATAAATTCACGCTTGAGCGTTGGTAGCCCGGGAGAGATTCGAACTCTCGTCGGCGGGTCCAAAGCCCGCTATGCTTGACCACTACACCACCGGGCTTCGAGCACCATGCTTTCAGGCTAACTTTTTAATGAACGATTTTTAATTAAAGCCTTCCTATCCGCACGGATCCTGCGCATTGTCTCCCTCGCCTTGTCAATCGTCTCCGAAGCTTTGAGTCTGTCTATGCCGCCTAAGCCTAGAAATCTCGTCACGTGCTCGTAGTTGCTCTCTCCCAAGCCTTCCAAGGACTGCATCAAAGTCGTATAATCTATCTTGACCTTGTTAGTTGAAGACTTCAGCCAGACATAGTTCTCGACGAGATCAAGGAGGATACCGTCCAAGTAGTGAGACGCCTCAGCGAATCCTAGAATCAATCAAAGAGCCAGTACGCATGACAGCGCCTGATAGAAAAGCTGGATTCAAATAATAGCCCAGCTTCATCCTAACCCTGAAGTGCGCAGACTCTAACGCCTGAGAACTTCCTCGCTGCAACACTCATTTCGTCCCAGATCGTCTTGAAAAGCCCAACCTTCTCCTTAACGCTTGCCTCGTCGGCTCTATCTAACCCACTTGTCTTCAAGTACTCGCCGAACAGACTTTGCACTGAAAACTTCTGTGTTGAGGTATCCAGCTTCTCCAAGAATCGACTGCTTGAGAAAGGCTCCAAAGCCACTTCAATCAGCACCTTCAAAATGCTCTCCAAGGCAGCAATTGCGAAGAGATGTGCACTTTGTAAGTCTTCCCTTGAGAAGGCAGATGTCGCACGGCTCAAGTAAATATCCGATTCCATGACGTGCGCCTCTGTTCTGATGTCGATTCGCTCAGGTGAACCGTAGGACTTAGCCATCAAGAGCTTCGTGTTCGTCAGCGACCAGTCTCTGTCGTAGAGGATCTGCATCTCGTACAGCTTCTGATCTGCTTCAGGCGGAATAGGTCCATAAATCCACTGCTTTGGAACGTGATCCACGTCAACAAGCAAGCCGCCAGCCTCAATCCTCTCCACATACTCATCACTAAACTTGTCCCTGTCAAGGATTAACAAGTCAACACCACTCGATGACACAGCATCTCCGCGGCTCCGGCTGCCGAACAAACCTATGCCATAAACGTTTTCCTTAACGCGCATTTCTTTGACTACTTTTTCCAATGTTCGCCGCACTTTCTCCGTAAGCGTTATCACAACAGGCTCACTGTATCTGTGCAAATCAGTAGTCGGCTTAAGTATTCAAAATTTGTGAGAGAGATACTCTTAGTCAAACCGTAAAATTTATATATTGAAATATTTCACTAGGTTAGCTACGCGTGAGCAGTATATACTGCTTTCTGAATCAGTGATGAAGAATATAAGCGCGTCGGTTCTACGCTGTCAGACTAACCGAGGCGAAGAAGGCTTGAGCAAAAAAGAAAGCGGCGTTCGTCAACGCCTAGTTGACAAATGTCCCGAATGCGGCAGTGCCAACCTTGTCCACGACTATGATACAGGCGAAACCGTGTGCGGCGACTGCGGCCTCGTCCTGTACGAGCAGATGATGGACAAGGGACCGGAATGGCGAGCCTTCACCCAAGAAGAGAAGGCGTCAAGAAGCCGCGTTGGAGTGCCAACATCATATTCAGTTCATGATAAAGGCTTGTCAACAGCCATAAGCCAAGTTGACCGAGACGCTTTCGGAAGAAAACTTCCGTTATCCAC
Source organism: Candidatus Bathyarchaeota archaeon CG07_land_8_20_14_0_80_47_9 (assembly GCA_002779555.1). Lineage (GTDB taxonomy): Archaea > Thermoproteota > Bathyarchaeia > Bathyarchaeales > Bathycorpusculaceae > 20-14-0-80-47-9. Next base: position 2,345 of record PEWI01000122.1, read on the forward strand.
GCGCCTGCAAATGTGGCGATTGAGAAAATGGCAGATACGCTCAAGAGTACATTCTTCTGTAGACAGAAACCTCGCGCAAGCCATGGCAGAGCTTGACAGGCTCTCAGACAAGGTCTACATTCCGCCGCCAATCAAGGAAAAAGCCGCAGTCATCTACCGCAAGGCTCTAGACAAGGGCCTAGTTCGGGGAAGATCCATCGCCGCCATCGCTGCAGCTGCGCTCTACGCTGGCTGCCGCGTAAGCGGAACCCCGAGAACTCTGCGTGAGATTGCTGAGGCAAGCTTGGTTGACAAGAAGGACGTTGCCCGCTGTTACAGGCTGTTGCTGCGTGAGCTTGAAGTCCACATGCCCATCGCTGACCCGCTTACATATGTCTCCAAGATTGCTGAAAGAACTGGAATTTCAGGCAGGACTCAGGGAATCGCCATTCAGATACTCCGAGAAGCCAGAAAAAGAAGGGCCGCCGCAGGCAAGGACCCAATGGGGTTGGCTGCTGCCGCTCTCTACATCGCTTGTTTACAGAATAATGAGAAGAAGACGCAGAAAGACATTGCTGAGGCAGCTGGAGTAACAGAAGTCACAGTGAGAAACCGGTACAAGTCGTTGAAGAAGCAGCTGAAGCTGGAGCTTCCAGACTAGAAGATACTAGAGCGTTAGCCTTCTTCTTTTTCAAGCTCCATGACTATGGGACCATCATATCCACATTTTTCGCACGCATATTTCTTAGAGGCAAGACCATAGTTCGGCGCATAGTCGAGGTTACGGGATGGATGAATTTCTGCGCTTCCGCATCGTGGGCAGTAGATTTTGGACGTTGCCCGATGGTTCAGCGTTTTAAACACTTCTCTTATGTCCCGCAACAGTTTCATCTCGGCTTGCACCTTTTGTGTGGCAACTATTGGAGCTCAATGTTTTCTTCAGGATACCCAAGCTTGACCAAGAATTGGCGGACTCTTTCACGATGGTCTCCTTGAAGAAGTATCTGACCGTTTTTCGCTGTTCCGCCACATGCGCAGAAGCCCTTCAGTTTTTTAGCCATTCCTCCAAGGTCAGTGTTTTTGTCGTCTATGCCATCAACTATCGTCGCTGGTCTACCAAACCTGCGTGTTTCAAGCCGTATGCGAATCCTTTGCTGCTCCTTCTCTATCTCGCCACAAGCGCACAAGTCTTTGGGAAGCCCGCATGTCGGACAAATTTCAGCCATGATGCTCAACGGTATAATCGCCACAGCGGTATATAAAACTTTCAAATTCAAACCCTACACACCAGCCGCACGTATTCCCAGAGCTGCAAAGAACGAAAAACACGACACTGAAGACGAGAGGTTGTCGGCTAATTCTGATTTAGGTGTGTTTGTGGATAATCTCTTTTGGTAAGCA
>PEWI01000044.1 GCA_002779555.1 Candidatus Bathyarchaeota archaeon CG07_land_8_20_14_0_80_47_9
TGGAGATTAGTATAAAACTTTAAGGCTTTAAGCTCGTCCCTCAATCCCTTGATAACCAAATCAGGGTCTTGAACAGTCTTAACTATTTCATGAGCATAAGCCGCGACTTCTGGATGTCTAGTAACAATATGATTAAGAACCTTCTTAGACAGCTTTATTACCAATGTTTGACCGTCCCACGTTCAGCATCGATCTTAGTATCTTCAGATATGCTTTTCAGGATTTAAGTATAATACTCCTGCACACTCAGAATTTTTGTCATCTCTTACAGAACAGGAAAAGAGAAGGAACCTCGAAACGATTCTTGATCCATGCAAAAAAGTAGAGAGATTTAAACCTAACCCCCTGACTACAGTGTAGTTTTTAATAGCAATCGAATTTATTATTACGTCATAATAACATAATTATGCACGTTACTCTGTCAAATTTAAAACATGCACATAATAGGGTCCATTTTTTAGAAGGCGCATAAAAAAGAAGTTTGGTTTGATCTCTTGAGAAGTTGTATTTCGAGGTCGCAAAGTTTTAATTCGCGTCATTGAATCACCACTCTATTTGGGAAGGTTACACCCTAATGGTTACCTTGAATCTTGACAAGATTTTTAATCCCCAAAGCGTCGCCATAGTCGGCGCAAGCGACGAAGAAGGCACCGTAGGCTATGCGTTAATGAAAAATTTTACAGAACATGGTTTTGAAGGCAAAATCTACCCCATAAACATTCGCAAAACCGAAATCCAAGGCTTAAAAGCCTACCAAACCGTAGAGCAAATACCAGAACCAGTCGACCTTGCAGTAATCGCAACTCCAGCCAAAACCGTTCCAGACATAGTGGAACAATGCGGAAAAATGGGCATAAAAGGCATAATCATCATCAGCGCGGGCTTCAAAGAAATAGGTGCCGAAGGCAAAGCATTAGAAGACAAAATCACCGAAATAAAAAGCAAATACAAACTGCGCATAATTGGACCTAACTGTTTAGGTATCATTCGTCCCAGCATAAACCTGAACGCAACATTCATAAGCAAAACACCAAAACTCGGCAACATAGCCTTCATCAGCCAAAGCGGAGCCCTAGGCTCAGCAATCCTCGACGTAGCCATACACGAGAACATAGGCTTCAGCAACTTCGTCTCAGTAGGCTCAATGATAGACGTAGACTTCGGCGACCTCATAGACTACTTCGGCACAGACCCAAAAACCCGCAACATACTCATGTACATCGAAGGCTTAACCGACGCAAGAAAATTCCTAAGCGCAGCCCGCCACTTCGCGAGAACAAAACCCATAATCGTCTTAAAAGCAGGCAAATACAAAGAAAGCGCAAAAGCCGCCGCATCCCACACAGGCTCACTAACAGGCGAAGACAACATCTATGACGCAGCATTCAAACGCGCTGGAATTATACGCGTTGAGGAAATAGCCGACTTATTTAACAGCGCCGAAGTCTTGGGACTGCAACCCCTGCCAAGAAGTCCAAACCTTGTCATAATCACCAACGCCGGCGGTCCAGGAGTTATGGCTACTGACGCGCTCATAGCCAAAGGAGGAAAACTAGCTAAACTAAATCAAAAAACAATTGACCTTCTCGACAGTATTTTGCCACATTACTGGAGCCGCGGCAACCCAATTGACATTCTGGGAGACGCAAAAGCCGACAGGTACAAGGCGGTACTTGAAGCATGTCTGAACGACGAGAACGTGGACGGCATCCTGATAATCTACACCGCTCAAGCCGTGGGAGAACCAGTTGAAATCGCCCAGGCCATCGCTGAACTGATCAAAAGCGAGGCATACCACAATAAAACCATCGTAACCAGCTTCATGGGCTACGGCGCAGTGGAAGAAGCAAACCGCATCTTCAGCCAGAACAGCATCCCAACCTACTCCACGCCCGAGCAGGCTGTCAAAACCTACATGTACATGTACCAGTACAAGAGCAACCTTGAACTTCTTTATCAGACGCCTGAAGAACTGCCAGTTGGCATAACCCCGCCAAAACGGCCGCTCATGGTGATAATGCGAAACGTCGCCAACGAAGGCCGCGAAATCCTGAACGAAGCAGAAGCCAAAACCCTCCTTGAATACTACAACTTCCCAGTGGTGAAAACCAAAACCGCCCGAACTCCCGACGAAGCCGCAAACATAGCCCAGCAAATCGGCTACCCAGTCGTTCTCAAAATACTGTCACCGCAAATCGTCCACAAGACCGACGCGGGCGGCGTAGCTCTCGACATAAACAGCGAAACCGAGCTGCGAGAAGCGTATGACCGCATCGTACAAAGAGCCAAGGACTACAGCCCTGAAGCAGAAATCCTCGGCGTCACCGTCCAGAAGATGGTAAAAAAGCGCGGCTACGAAGTCATCATCGGCTCGAAAACCGACCCGCTCTTCGGGCCAGTCATCCTTTTCGGAATGGGTGGTGTCGGCGTCGAACTTTTCAAGGACTTTGCCGTAGGGCTTCCACCTTTAAACCAGACCCTTGTGAGGAGAATCATGGAAGAGACCAAGGTCTACCAGCTTCTGAAAGGCTACAGAAACGTGCCGCCGGCTAACCTCAAATTACTCGACGAAATCATGGTGCTCTTCAGCCAAATGCTCGTCGACTTCCCGCAACTCAAGGAAGTGGACATCAACCCGCTTTTCATAGATGAGAAGGAAGCTTACGCCTTCGACGCGCGCATCGTGATTGACAGGAAAAAACTGTTTGAAAAACTTGAACCCCACGAGCATTTGGTCATAACCCCGTATCCGAAGAAGTATGAAACCATGTGGAAGCTTCGTGATGGAAGAACTGTGCTGCTGAGACCCATAAAACCTGAAGACGAACCTTTGTGGCTGGAGATGTTCCAGAACTTCTCAGAAGAGTCCATCCGCTACAGATTCTTCCAAATCATCAAGGACACGCCGCACGAAACCAGAGTGCGATACTGCAACATTGACTACGACCGAGAAATAGCCATCGTGCCCGAACTGACAGAAGACGGCAAAAGAAAAATTCTGGGAGTAGTCAGAGTAGGCATCGAACCAGATGGAAAAGCAGGCGAAATCGCTTTCATCGTCGCCGACCCATGGCAAGGCCTCGGCCTAGGCACAAAGCTAGTTGACTACGCAATAGAAATCTGCAAAGACATGAAACTCGAAACGCTATATGCGATAATGCTAGTCGACAACTACCGAGCCATCAGCCTCATGAAGAAAATGGGCTTCACAATCACCTACATGGAAGACGGAACAGTCAGAGGAACACTCAACCTGAAAGAAGAAGAAACTCGATGTATAGAACCCCCCACACTTGAACAAGCGCCTTCCCCAGCACAGGCACAAACAGCATTAGAACACAAAGTGCCAAAAAAGGAAGAAACATTAGAAGCATAACTGGCAAGTGTCGAATTTACTTTTCACACTCTATATTATAGTGTCTAGTGTTGCAACATTAATGTTCGTGCCAAGTCAGAATAGATTATTCACCAAAGCTAAAGTGTTTGTCCCTTGAAAAAATCCGCAATAGTTCTCGCCGGAGGCTTATCTAACCGGTTTGGTCATGACAAAGGCTTGCTTCAGTTAGCCGGTAAACCTCTTATTCTTCACGTTCTTGACAAAATTTCAACAATAGTTGATGAGGTTCTTATCGTCGTTGGTTCAGCACGCCAAGCGAAAGCTTATGCAATCTTGAACCTGAATGCGAAAATAGTCATAGACAAGTATGAGATACAAAGCCCACT
>PEWI01000265.1 GCA_002779555.1 Candidatus Bathyarchaeota archaeon CG07_land_8_20_14_0_80_47_9
GCCAGTTTTTCGGTTTCTACTACGATGATTTTTCCTGTGAACCGATGGATCTTCTCAACTATGTCTTTCATGTCTGGGTAAGCCATTTTCTTCGCGGCAAGCTCTGATGGAGAAATTCTCTCGTCGCTCATGAGGACAAGAGTCTTTTCTGAAGCAAACCTTAGGCTTCGCACCGTTTCTATAGGCTCAAAGCCGATAAGCACATCAGCTTGTCCCTCCAAGACCGTGGGAGCTTGGACTTTTCCGCCTATTCTCACGGTTGAAACCACTGCTCCGCCTCTCTGGGCCATTCCATGGATTTCGCTTACTCGAACATTTAACCCTTCCCTGACGGCGGCTGTTCCTAAGACCTCGGCTGCTAAAAGAGTGCCCTGTCCGCCGACGCCGGACAGCACAATGTTAAATTCGCCCGTTTTCATCAGCTGCTGCCTCCTATGGCTTTGTACGGACAGACCGAGATGCACAATCCGCACGCCGTGCAGAGAGCCTCATCAATTCTTACCTTGTCGTCTTCAACTGTCAAGGCTGGACAGCCCAGAAGCCTAATGCAAACCATGCAGTTTGTGCATTTGTCAGTAATCTTGTAAGGCTCAATCCTTATGCCTTTACTTCTCTTTTCTCTGACAGCGACCAAAGCGCACGGTGCCCGAAAAACCAGAACTGACGGTCCAGGATGTTGCAGAGCCTCTTTCAGTGCCGTTTGGGTCTCGCTGACTTTGAATGGGTCAACTACCCTAACATATTTGGCGCCGCAGCCTTCTGCAACTTTCTCAATCAGCACTCTCTCTGAGGCACTTTGCATGCCGGTCACTCCTGTTCCGGGATGAGGTTGGTGACCAGTCATTGCTGTTGTGAGGTTGTCTAAGACGGCTACGACAACCTTGTGATTGTTGTAGACTGCATTTATGAGTCCAGGGATTCCAGCGTGGAAGAACGTTGAGTCTCCAATTATTGCGACGGTGTTTTCACCTGTCACCTTGCTTATTCCCTGGGCGGTGCCTATGCTGGCGCCCATACATATCATTATGTCGCCAACATTTAGCGGCGGGGCAATTCCCAGCGCGTAACAACCTATGTCGGTTGCGAAGATGGCTTTTTCGCCTACAACCTTTCTTATGTCATAGAATGATGCTCTGTGTGGACATCCAGCGCACAGTATTGGCGGCCTTGCTGGCAAATTCCTGCAGACCTCATCGTATTTCTCTTTGATCTTCTTGAAATCTATGGGTAGTTTCTTGCCGGTTATGTCGGCTAGACCTTTTGCAACCACTCGTGTTGAAAGCTCCCCTTCCTTTGGGAAATATCGCTTGCTCATTTTTCCGTAAATGCCAACATCACGCGCTTCGTCCTTGGCAATGGCTTTGACTTGCATTTCTAAGTAGGGTTCAAGCTCTTCAACAATGATGACTTTTCGGTGTTCTTCCAGATATTCTCCTATCATTTTTTCCGGAAGTGGGTGTGTCATACCAAGCTTCAGAATGCTTGCGTCTAGGCCTAGCAAGTCTGCAGCTTCGGCTACGTAGTTGTAGGCTGAACTTGACGAAATAATCCCCAGTTCTTTGCTTTTGCTCTTCCGCACGACCTTGTTGTGCATGGATGTTTCGCTGATTTCTTTGGCTTTCTCCATAGCTCTCAGAAGCACTTCGTGTTTTGGTCTGGAGTTTGCGGGAACCATTACTAAGCGTTTGACATCTTTGATGAATTTGCCCTTTAGATTCGGTGTGGCAAGCTTTCCATACGTCACTGGGCCGCGAGTGTGGCTTACGCGGGTTGTTGTTCTCAGCAGTACCGGCAATTCTAGTTTTTCAGAGATATCTATTGCTGTGATTGTCATGTCTTTCGCTTCTTGCGGATTGGACGGTTCAAGGCAGGGCAGGTTTGAAAGTAGGGCATAGAAGCGGTTGTCTTGCTCGTTTTGTGAGCTGTAACATTCAGGGTCATCTGCAGTGACTATTACGTAGCCACCTCTCACGCCAGCATAAGCCAACGTCATAACCATGTCAGAGGCAACGTTCAGCCCAACGTGCTTCATAGCCGTGAGTGCTCTCACTCCGCAGCTTGCGGCGCCTGCTGCAACTTCCACAGCAACTATCTCGTTGACTGAATATTCCATGTACAGGCCAGCGTCAGCGGCGATTTCTGAGATGGAGTCTGCTATTTCGGATGCTGGCGTGCCTGGGTAGGTCGTGACTACTCCTATGCCAGCTTCGAGTGCTCCTCTTGCAATTGCTTCGTTGCCGAGAAGAAGCACGCGTTTTTCGGGTTTGTCTTCTAATAGTACACGCAGATCAGGCAATATGCTCCTCAACCTTTGAGAGGATTTTGTTACTCTTGTTCCTTCACATATAAGTTGTGCTTGAAGTCGGAACAATGTTGCATAGAATGAGCTTGTACCGAAAGAATTATTAAAAGCATGGCCGATAAGAGCAACACTCTGAGGTTTGCGTGATGTCCATAAGACTGTCTTCGGGTAAAGAAATTCCGATTGAGATGCATAAAGCGCGTATGGTTCAGAAAATCTCGTTAATACCGGTTGATGAGAGGCTCAAAGCAATTGGAGAAGCAGGTTACAACACGTTCCTGCTCAAGACCAAAGATATATTTCTCGACATGCTGACCGACAGCGGCGTAAACGCCATGAGCGATAACCAGTTTGCAGCCATGATAAAAACTGATGATGCCTACGCTGGAAGCATGACTTTCTATGAGTTTGCCGCTGCGGTGGAGGATGTTCTGGGATACAAGTACGTAATGAACACTCACCAGGGCAGAGCAGCGGAGCACTTGCTGGCGAAGGTTTTCATTAAGCCTAGTGATGTCGTTCCAACAAATTATCATTTCACCACCACCAGAGCTCACATAGAGCTGGCAGGGGCGCAGGTCTTAGAAATCTACTACGATGAGGCTTTGAAAACTGAGAGCATTAATCCGTTCAAGGGGAACATGGACCCGCAGAAGCTGAAGAATGTAATTAAGAAATACGGTAAAGACAAGGTAGCTTTTGTGCGAATGGAGGCGACAACTAATCTGATTGGCGGGCAGCCGTTTTCAATGGAGAACATGAGTGAAATAAGGCAGATCTGCAACGAGAACGCTTTGATGCTCGTCTTGGACGGGAGTTTGATTTGTGAGAATGCCTACCTGATAAGCCAGCGGGAGAAAGGATACGAAAACAAGACAGTTGCAGAGATAGTCAAGGAAATGTGTGGCATGGTGGACCTGTTCTACATGAGCGGAAGGAAGAACACTTCCGTCAGGGGCGGTATGATAGCCACAAACAACAAGGAGCTTTTTGACAAGATACGACCTTGGCTTCCGGTTTACGAGGGCTTCTATACGTATGGTGGCATGTCGATGCGAGAAGTGGGTGCGATGGCTGTGGGCGTCCGAGAAATGGTAGATCCTTCCGTTGCAGGTTGCTCAGTGGAGCAGATAAAGTACTTTGTGAACAGGCTCAAAGAAACTGGGATTCCGGTGGTGACCCCGCCAGGCGGATTGGCGTGCCACTTGGATGCAATGAAGTTCTTGCCACATATTCCTCAGTCTCAGTATCCGGCGGGAGCTTTGGCCGCCGCTCTTTACATCGCGTCTGGAATTAGAAGCATGGAAAGAGGAACTATTTCGGTGGACAGGAACAAGGAGGGCAAGGAGACTATGGCTGAC
>PEWI01000029.1:0-1003 GCA_002779555.1 Candidatus Bathyarchaeota archaeon CG07_land_8_20_14_0_80_47_9
TAGCCAAAAGAATAAAAATCTGCGCCTCCTGCACTGCCGAAGGCGAAGTTTTCAGGGTGGCAGACCGGCTTATTGAAAAAGGATTTATTAAAAGAGATTTTAGAGGAGGAAAGTATATATGGTCACTAACAAAAAATTTCTAATTTCTAAATCCTAAATCCTAATTCCTAATAAAATGCTAAATATTAAATACCAAAATTAAAATTTTTCTATTTTGCATTTTGGAATTTGAAATTTGAAATATTTTTGGGCTTTACGCTTTTATTTATAGAAGTTAAAATGAAAAAAAATGAACTTATTAGGCAAAATAAAAACAGGGTCTATGAGCTGACCCTCGGCTATACCTGCAATTCCAATTGCCAGTTTTGCTCAATCAAACCTCAAAAAAGAGGAATAAATAAAACCACTAAAGAAGCTCTTTCAGATATTTTAAGAGCAAAGCAGGAGGGCTTCAGGGTTATTGGATTTGGCGGCGGGGAGCCAACTATCAGGAATGATATAATAGATTTGGTCAGGTTTGCCAAAAAATTAGGGTTTGAAACAATCAGGATTCAGACTAATGGCATTGCTCTTGCTTACAAAGATTTTTGCGAAAAATTAGTTTTTGCCGGAGTAAATTTTTTTAAATTTTCCATCCATGGTCATAAAGCTGAAATTCACGATAAACTTACCAGGGTTCCGGGAAGCTTTGAAAGAGTCGTTAAGGGGCTGGACAATATCCGCTCGTTAGAGATTAAGAGAGAAATTGATATTGTTGTTAACAAATTAAATTATAAATTTTTACCCCAGTTTATTGAGTTTTTTTCGTTGAATAAAGGAATAAGCAATTTTGTTTTGATATACCCAATGCACACAGGAAGAATGAAAGAAAATGCTAAAGTATTGGGTATTAAAATTTCAGAGGTTCTGCCATACATTAGAGAGAGTGTTGATTTGGCATCGAAACTCCAGTTGGATAAATATTTGGTTATGAATATCCCGTCCTGTTTGTTGGAAAAAGCTG
>PEWI01000029.1:1165-3664 GCA_002779555.1 Candidatus Bathyarchaeota archaeon CG07_land_8_20_14_0_80_47_9
ATATTCAAGGAAGCAAACAGATAAGCCCTGAAACAGTTGACGAGAAGGAAAATCAAAGGGCAATAGCGCGGTTCATAATTGAGGAAGTGCCGCCGGATGCAACGCTGATACTCGGTCCTGGAACGACCGTGAAATGCGTTGCGGAGTTGTTGGGTGTTGAAAAAACCGTGCTAGGCGTGGACATCTACAGGGAAGGCAAAGTCACGCTTGACGTTGATGAGAAGAGAATATTGGGAGAAGTGAAAGACTGGCGGAACACGTGGATTGTACTGTCGCCGATTGGGCATCAGGGAATTCTTCTCGGAAGGGGAAACCAGCAGATAAGCCCAGAAATTGTCAAGCACGTTGGGAAAGAACGGATAATTGTCGCCGCAACCAGGAGCAAGCTTCAAAGCATAGAGGGAAACGTTCTAAGGGTGGACGCTGGCGACGCCGAAACGGATGAAATGCTCAGAGGATACATCAGAGTTGTCACGGATTACAGAGAGTGGCGCCTCATGCAGGTTCAGTGAAGTTTAGGCTCCGAACTTTTTGGTTCTACCGAGAAAATTCATCAGAATAGGCATTAGGTCCAAGCCCCTTATGCGTCCAAGCCCGCCTTTCGCACAAGACCTTTCATCATACTTCTCAACGTCGTCACAGCGAACGTATGGACCGGCTATGGCTATTGGGACAGGATCGCCTTCGTGATTGCCGGTGGCTGTGGACGTTGTGTGGTCAGCCGTGACAGCCAAGTAAGTAGAGTCCAAACCGACTTTGTCGAGCAGGTAGCCTGCCATGCGGTCAATGTTCTCGATTACCTCGACCTTCTGTTTCGCCTTTCCATCATGACTGGCAACGTCTGCCGCCTTAACGTGCAAAAGCACAAGGTCACAGCTTTTCAGTGCCTGAACCGCCGCCCTAGCTTTAGCTATGTAGTCGGTTTGAGGCGTTCCAGTGGCGCCCTTCACGTCTACCAGTTTCATTCCAGCAACCTTGCAAACGCCTCTGACTAGCGGCGCAGCGGCTATGCAAGCAGCTTTGATCCCGTATATTTCGGAAAGAGGTTTCAGGTTTGGAGTTGTCCCAGCCCCTCGGCACAACACGATGTTTGCTGGCGGCAAACCATGCTTGATCCTCTCTTCATTGACAGGGTGGTTCTTCAAAACCTTCTGAAACTCGTGTGACAGTTCGTTGAGGATTTTGGCGGTTCGCTCTGCATTGAGACTATTGTCTAAAGATTTCACTTCTAGAACTTTCTCGTCGGCCTTCCCTGGGTCGGAATCGCTTATGGCGGCCGAAAGTTTCGAACCGCGAAGGGTTAGGACGGCACGGTGTTGGATCGTGCTTTTGAATACGAAATCAACGTTTAAGGATCTTCTCAGCTTGATCTTGCTGAGGTTGCGGGCGAGTTTGGCTGCGTCTTCATTGGAGATTCTGCCAGCGCGCCGGTCTATGACAACTGATTTTTGATTCACGGTCGCGAAGTTGCATCTGAAGGCAACATCACCAGGCAGAACCTTCACGCCTGAACCTAGAGCTTCCAATGCGCCTCTTCCGGAATAAACCTTCAACGCATTATAGCCGAGCAGTGCAAGCGTAGCAGCGTCACTCCCCGGAGGAACCCCAGGCGCTATCGGATCGATTATGCCGCAAACTCCAGTCTTCGCGATCTGGTTCAGCGAAGACCTACGAGCAGCTTCCAACGGCGTCTTCCAGTTCAGATCCTTGACTGGTCTGTCAGCCATTCCGTCTGCTATGAACAGAATTGCCTTCAAGCTCAATTCACGCCATTCCAATTGAGGAGAGACAGTTTCAGTTTAGACCATGTGCAGTTAAAACACTTGCGCAGTCGCCGGCTGGAAATCGACGCTGACGTCAGCATGAGAATGTTTAATAATTCCTTTTTGCAATGTGTTAGCAAGTGGTTGAGCATGGGCGATTGCGTTCCACGTCGCTAGATTCTTGAAACGCTTAGCCCACATTAGGATCTGCTTTTCGTTAACATTATATTCAACCACAAAGGAATGTTTGGAGAGATAAAAATGTCAGACACGGGCATAACCGTCAAGAAAAACCAAGATTTCTCAGAATGGTACACGCAGGTAGTCCTCAAGTCCGGCCTAGCCGACTATGCGCCGGTTAAGGGCTGCATGATATTCCGCGAGCACTCGTATGCCATCTGGGAAAAAATCCAGGAAATCTTCAACAAAAAAATAAAGGAGACAGGCCACAGAAACGTCTACTTCCCACTGTTCATCCCAGAAAGTTTCTTGAAAAAAGAGGCTGAACACTTCCAAGGCTTCGTTCCAGAAGTCGCATGGGTCACCATGGGCGGAGACAGCCCACTCGAAGAGAAACTCGCCATAAGACCAACGTCAGAAACGATAATGTACGCAACCTATGCAAAGTGGATCAGAAGCTGGAGAGACCTGCCCATAAAGCTGAATCAATGGTGCAACGTTGTCAGGTGGGAAACGAAAGCAACAAAACTGTTCCTCAGAACAAGAGAATTCCTCT
>PEWI01000001.1 GCA_002779555.1 Candidatus Bathyarchaeota archaeon CG07_land_8_20_14_0_80_47_9
TGAGCCACTTTTCGATTCCGCTTTCAACCCTGCCCACGACTATGGACGGCGTCGCAGTCGCGTCTTCTGCGGCTTTCTGCAGTGTTTCTGCATCGTCGGCTGTGACTATGATTCTGCAGAATAATCCATCAAATGCTTCGGCGTAGGTGTCTTCAATCTCCGTCTTCTTAACCAACTATCCTAGTCTCCCGATGGCTTCTCCTCTGACTTTTTTTCTGAACTCTCTGCTTTCTCTTGCCAGAGTCTCCATATTTTCTCTTGTTATTATTTTAACTTTAGGCAACTGCTTTGGATATGACTTGAAAAGGATGCCTAGCAAGGTTCGGCTGACGCGGCTCTCGACCAGTGTCCTGCGACTCCACTTCTCGACGAGCCTCAGGACTTGCTGTTTCCCAAACCTGCAGAAAACATCTGCAATTACCGCTGTCACTATGCTGGTTGCTGACAGGACTGCGATTTCAGCGTTTTCCACCGCGTATTCGTTACCATTGAAGGACACAGCCAAGCCGCCGTTTTCCTTTACAAGTCTGAAAGCCTGTTCGTCTGTTATGCTGTCACCTACATACATAACGTCTGCCAACTTTGCACTTGACCTTTCAACTGCGTCCTCTATCGATTTGGCCTTCTCACTGCCGCCTACAGGGTTGACTTCAGAGAAGATTCTGCTGGACTCCATGTCTATTACTTCTTTCCAGAAAATCTCGTCTAGTCTTCGAATTTCCCTCCGAGTCTTTTCGGAAAAATCAGTCAAGGATTTCGTGTTTGCAGGGATTTCGAATGTGGGCATAAGTGCAATTTCCTGCGCGATCTTCTTGAGTTTGGTTTTTTCCTTTTCTGGCATGTGGAGCTTATCGATGTGCAGTTTTGTGCAGTATGTGTTCTTGTATGGAAAGTGTAAGGCGTTGCAGAGAGCTTTTATGTAATGCTCGTAGCTTGTGCTGACGATGAAGGCGTGAGTGATCCTTCTTGCGTGACGTAAGGTTTCCCTTGCATTTTGAGTCAGAACAAGGTTTTGGGCTGAGAATTCCTGCATCTTTCGGTCGGTGACGCCATAGGCTTTCAGGAAAGGCAGGATCAATTTCAGGGTGTCGCCTGCCTTGTAATGCGGTCTCTTTACAACGTCTGCAAGCACATCATCGTATCGGCTTATGACCGTGAACAGTTTGTCGCCGTTGGGCACGGAGGTTGACGTTATTTCGAAGGCGTTGTCATTTTTTGAAATGGGGCCCTCACAGTCCGAGATGAATACTTTCTTCACTTTTCACGCCTCAGCGCATCCATGTGTTTCACGCTTTTCTCTATGTGGCGTTCTGAGGCTATGTCTGTTCTATGCCAAAGCGCTCCTCCCTTGATTGCTGCCGCTCCTTCAAGGGAGATTTGTCTAGCCGTCTCAATGTCGTCGCCAACACCCACGACGCAAACAGCTCTGGACTTGAGGGCAAAGGTTTCATTTCCACGAAGTTCCATGGAGCCGGGATAGACTCGGATTTTGTCACCGTGCCTCTTGCTTAGCACATATGCCTTTCTCAAGTTAACAGGCGTGCCTACTTCCTCAGGATTCACTAAGTTGGGAAAAGCATCGTCATACCCCCCATAATTCGGCGGAGCCTTGTAAGTCACGACTGTTGTAGCTTCTTCCAACGTGATGTGCGTTAGGTTGCCTTCCAAGATTTTGTAGCAGATGTCCACAAGATCGTCTTTCATGATTGGCAGAATGTTGATGATTTCAGGGTCTCCAGGTCGGCTGTTGTTCTCCAGAATTTTCGGTCCTTTGCCGGTGTGCATGAAAGCCACGTAGAGCGGAACGCCACGTAAGGCAGTCTTATCTTCCGCCGTTGTTTTCCATTTCTCAAAAATCCTGGTGACGATTTCCTCTTCTGTCGCTCTTTCGTCTTTGGTCAAAAAGGGAAGAACGTCACCCATGTTCTTATACGAGCCCATGCCGCCGGTATTTGGTCCTTTGTCATCGTCAAAGGCTCGTTTGTAGTCTCGCGTGTCTGGCAGCGCCACGAGGTGTTTGCCGTCGCAGAAGGCTTGGAAACTTGATTCTTCACCTTCAACTTTCTCTTCAATGATGACTGGTCCGTGTTGATAGTTAGACTTGAAATGTTCGAACAGCTGTTCCCGAGTTGTGAAGTGGTCTCCCCACACGCCTACACCTTTTCCGGCAGCTGGCTTGTCTGGTTTAACGACTGCCTGATTGTCGAGTTCATCAAGCCAACCGTAAACATCCCTCTTCACATCTCTTGTGCTTCTGTAGCTTTTCGGATCGAAAATCTTGAAGCTCGGATTTACTTCTGGCACAATTTGCTGAAACAGGAGTCTTTGGCGGACCTTGCTCTCTTCGATGGTGTATTCCTTTGTTGGACAGATCATAGGTATGCCTGTTCGCCTTTCTACTGAATCGCGCACGCCCTCAATAATGGGTTTTTCGGGACCGACGATGCCAAAGTCGATTCTGTCCTTGTTTGCTTCGGCGAACTTGCAGATCTCTTCAATGTTCAAGTCTGGAATGACAACATGCTTGATCGCTGCTTTCACATTGAAGGGGTTTCGCTGCTTATCTGCAACAAAGATTTCGACCTTGTAATCGAGGCTTCTGGCGAAGGCGTCAACTATGGCTGTTTCTCTTGAACCGTAAGAAACTACTAGTACGCCTATTTTCTCCATGATTGACCACCGTATTGTATTGATGAATAGTAGAGGCTGGCCTATTTTGTCGTTGACTGAACTTGTTCGTACAATTCCTCTATCTCATAAAGTCTTCCAGTTTCTTCGTGGCCTTCCATGAACCTTTTCTTCATTGTGTCTGCAATCTTCTGCGCAAGCGGTGTCGGATACTTGCCCGTGATACACGCCATGCACAACTGGTCTCGAGCTGCGCCTGTTGCTCTGACCAAGCCTTCAATGGATTGATAACAGACAGCATCCGCCCCGATTATCTTCGCGATCTCCTCAGGCGTGTGTTTTGAGCCTATAAGTTGACCGTAGGTTGCCATGTCTATTCCGTAAAGGCAGGGCCCGATTATGCGTGGAAACGTCACGAACAAGTAAACCTTCTTGGCGCCCATTCTGCGAAGCTTTTCCACTATGACTTTCGTCGTGTCTCCTCTCACTATGCTGTCCTCGGTCACTATGATGTGTTTTCCGTCAATCTTTGGCGCCAAGATGTTTATTTTTCGGTCTATCGTAGACTGCCGCTCCTTGCTCAGAAGGAGAAAGGCTCTTTCAGTCACGTAACGGTGCCTCCGCGAAGCCCTTTCCCATCTTAACCCAGATGCCTCATGAACGCCTAAGGCTGAGTCGTCGCCTGTCTCAGGCACTGAGAGAACCATGTCGGCGTTCTTCACGACTTCAAGATTTTCTCTGACAAGGTTTCTTCCAAACTCTTCGCGGATCTCATAAACGTATTTATCGTCAAAGCGTGAGTCAGGTCTTGCAAAATATGCGTATTCAAAGGCGCAAAAGGCTTTCCGCTCGCCGTTGACAAGTTTTCGCCTCTTGAAACCTTCTTTTGTGACCGTTACGAACTCGCCTGGTTCCAGCTCGAAATCTCTTATAAAACCATTTATGTCCAAACTAACAGTTTCTGACGAGAAAGCGTAAGTCGAACCATCGGGGCTGTGGCCAGCGCATAGTGGCCTTATTCCGTGAGGGTCTTTGAACGCGAAGAAACTTCCGTCCTGTGTGATGCCTGCTACGGAGAAGGCTCCATCGACTTCCTGCATGCACGATTTGACTGCTGAACTCAGATCTTTTCCCTTGAGCAGTCCGACGATTAGCTTGTGGCATATCAACTCCGCATCGCATTCATAAGAGAACTGAGGAAATTCCGTGCCGATTTCCTTGTTGACTTGGAAGGTGTTTACAACATTGCCGTTGAAGGAAACAGCCAGCTTCAACCCGTTTTTCGATACAGTCACAGGTTGGGTGCCTTTTATGAGTGATTTCTCGTCGCTCTTACCCGAAGTTGTGTATCTGACGTTTCCAATGCCAAGGTTTCCTGGTAGCCGTCCGAACCATTCTTGAATGGCGCTTGTCTTTATTTTCGGCACCAGGTCTAGGCTTCTGTGAACGTGGAATTTGCCGTCACTGTACGTAAGAAAACCGTGTGATTGGTGTCCCCTGTGGTTCTGAGCTCTGAGACCCCAGTAAACGTATGGGAATATTGGTTGGTTTTCGTAGTTGATGGCGGCAAATACTCCGCATGCGATTTTTAGCTGGTCTCCCATGTTTGGGCAATAATCAGGCGGGTATTTATCAGTTTTTAGGACATTTTCAAGTAAAAAACATGTTGACTTTTACAGAATCAATGCCAACCCAATAGCGGCAAGTCCATATTTAGAGTCTATCTTACGATGCTTGAGGTTATTGAGAGTTCGGCGCCGGGCACTATATGAATCCACCAAGCCCATGCCTGAAAAGAATCGTTGTAGTACACTACGAGCCTTGCAACAGAGCCTACCGGAGCGTTCGCCGGAACAGTTCCTTCCCAAGTCAAAGTCCTCTTGTCACATGAACCAAGCGTCAACTTCTGCATCATTCCAGTCCATGTCCATCTTTCGCCTTCGAAGGCTATGTTAACCGACCAAGTGCCTTCGCTCGTGCCTACGTTCCTGAATGTGATTTCCGCAACGAAACCCTCTTTCGTTTTCTTATCGACAACACCGCTGCAAGACGGCAAACAAGCTGACAACAAGTTTCTCGAGCCTGCACTTGAAAGACCTGTCATGATGATTAACGCGGCCACTGCAAAAACCAACACAACAAACTTCTTCATAATTCTCCCTCTCCTACACGAATCTAATGGAACTCGCGCACTTTATCCGTTCTGTAAGATACTTCTATAAGATAATAACACACGCCTCTCACAGCCCTTTCCTTCCCGAGAAATTATAGACGTACCTGCGACTAGACAGCTGAAACACTTCAATCTAAAACATCCTTAGTCAGTGTCCCTCAGAAGTTCAATCTATAGATAGGGGCTTAGTACCTTCTGAGACCTGTCCGCTATCACCTTTGTCTGCACTAGAAATCTGGAAGGCAGAGGTTGTTGCATGTGTAAACATAAAGAAGAGACTTATGGAGTGAGTCTAAACTTGTCTCTGGGATAAAGTGTGACTTCCCTGATGTTCTTCTTCCCAGTAAGCATCATCGTCAGTCTTTCCAACCCTATGGCCCAGCCCGCATGGGGCGGCATCCCGTAATCGAAAGCCTGCAAATGATACTTGAACGACTCCGGGTTCAGCCCCTTCTCCCTCAGCCGTTTCATCAGAAGCTCCCTAAATGCGATTCTTGTTCCGCCGGAAACCAGCTCCACCCAACGCCACATCAAATCGAAACCCTCGCACAAGTCAGGATTGTCGCGGCGTGGCTGAATGTAAAAAGCTCTGGAACTGGTAGGCCAGTCGGTAATGTAGTAGAAGTACGGGTGGATTTTGCCCAGAGTTCTCAAGGCAGGTGTAGGTATGTCTTCGCCCCATGGAACTTCAACGCCTTCGCGCTTCAGGTCACTTAACACCTCATCATATGTGAGACGTTTGAAAGGTATTTCAGGCACCTTTATGCTGTATTTCAAGGTAGCCAATTCCTTTGGGCATTTTTCATTGGCAACCCTGCAGATGTGTTGCATAAGCTGCTCAAGCAGCTGCATCACGCCATCAGCATCTGCAAACGCCTGCTCGATGTCAATTGAGACAAATTCGCTCAAGTGACGACGCGTATGCGACTCCTCAGCCCTGAAAAAGGGCCCGATCTCAAAAACTCGTTCAAGACTCATCACGAGCTGTTCCTTGTACAGCTGTGGACTCTGAGCCAAGAAGGCTTTTCTTCCGAAGTAATCAACGGAGAAAAGCTCAGCTCCGCCTTCAGTTGCAGACGCAATCATGCGCGGCGTATGCACCTCTAAGAAGCCTCTTTCGAACAGGAAGCCTCGAATTGCCCCCACGGCTGTGTGTTGAATTTTGAAAATTGAGATGTTGTCTTCTCTGCACAGGTCCAGCGCCCGAGCGTCCAACCGAACTTCCAGGTTCGCAGGCGTTTTTCCAGTTATGTCTATTGGCAAAGACGATTCAGCCGCGCTGAAGATACGGATCTCGTTCGGAATCACTTCGATGCCTCTAGGAGTAATAGTGGTCTTCTTCACAACGCCCCTCACACCTATGCTGTACCGTTTCTGCAAAGCATCTGACTTTGACAGAACTTTGCTGCTTGCCTTTTTCCGCAAGACTATGATCTGAACCGTGCCTTCTCGGTCCTGCAAGATGACAAAACGTATTGCTCCCAAGTCTCGGATTTCCTGAACCCAACCGAAAAGCGTGACTTCCCTGCCGTCCATCTCAGGCTTAACGTCAACGGAATAATGCGTTCTACGCCAGTCGCCAATCGAATCTAGCTCCATAAGTTCACCTTCACGCCTAGTCAGAGAACTCCACACGCAACGTTATGCTCCGAACCTTGCCTGCAATCTCTTTTAAAGCCTTTACATCAAAAGGCGGCTGCATCCCACGTCTCTTTCTCAAAATGACCCGGGTTTCAGTAGTTCCATCAGGCAGCCAAATCGTGTTGATAGTCACGATGCTCAAAGGCGCAAACAAATCCTCCAAAAACTTTCTGTCGTCTACTCCGTTCTCAAGAACACGAACACGTTTGCCAGTTTCTTCACCCAAAGCCTTAACGATCTTGCCACCATACCCAAGAAGACGCGACACATCTCCAGGCCCAACGATTATCGCCAAAGTTTTGCCAACCTCAACAGCCTTGTGAAAATAGACGTTTTGAAGAGAAGGATATTTCTGTTCCAGCGACAACAACAGCCGAGCAACTGTCAAGTCAGCCTCACTTACTTCTCCAGACTTTACTTTAGCTGAACACTTTTGACACAGTATGCCGCTCTTTAGACAGAAACTACACAGTGCCGTTTTCACCTATAAAATGGCCCTCCGCAAATAAAGGAGGGGCGGCGGAGCATTGGAAACTTTTGAGGAAACGCTATTCTAGCGTTCTAGTGTTATCTCGATTGTGCTTACGTTTGTTGGCGAGCCACCCTCTTCTCTGGGTGCCATCTGCTGCGTTCCTATGCCAACTCTTTTGACCTTGACATCCGGTAAGAATCGGCGCCTGGCGACCTCGACTACGTCGACTGCTCGGCTTATGGATCGCCCTCGTGCTTTAACATTTACTTCTTTTGCTCCGCCGTGAAAGAGGGTTATGCATGCCAGTACATAGTTCATTACTGGCTTGTTTCCAATCAACACTGAATTGCTTTCTGACATTTTGTCCGCCTCACTCCTAGCTTTCATTTTTCTATAGTGCGATAACCAGTTTTTATCGAGAAATAAATACATTGCGGTTTTAGGCTCCGTTTAATAAAAATCAGCACTCAGAAATCACTCATTCGCCACATTTTCAGCTTGCCAAACTCTTAAATAAGCCTCACTATCGTAAAGACTAGACTTAACAAAATGCTACCCAGAGGATGACAGCTTGGAAACGCTTACGAGACGCTCGCTCCAACTGCTCAGGATACTTTACGAGAGAGGCAAATCAACAACCACATTCACTTTGCACGTCAAACAGGACGAGTTGGCAACGCAGCTAGGCATAAGCAGACAAGCGTTAAATGTTCATCTGCGAAAGCTGAGAGATCTGAACTTAGTGCGCACGGGCAGAGGTTTTATAGACGTGACCGAAAAAGGATTGAACTCGCTCGGAGTGTCCTCTGCTCCAGCCTTCATACTGATTAAAGTGTCTCCCACAAAAAGGATTTACGTTTACGAAAGGCTCGGCGAGCTCACAGTTCAGAGAGCCTTCAGGATAGCAGGCGATGTTGATGCTCTTATAATTGTTGAAAGGGAAAAACTTGACGAAGTGTTAAAAAAGCTGTATTCGATTGACGGTATACAAGACACAAGGTCGTACGTCACAATAGAAACCATAAAATGAGGTGGAGAAAGCTTTGAAACTCTTTGAATATGAAGCAAAGACCATACTCGCGAAATACGGAATCCCGACACCGCAAGGCGGACTGGCAACAAGCGCAAGCCAAGCCAAGGAAGTCGCGAGCAAACTGAAACCGCCTGTCGTTATTAAGGCACAAGTCCTTGTTGCAGGAAGAGGAAAAGCAGGCGGAATACTCTTTGCCAGCTCGGCTGAGGAAGCGGAAACCGCCGCAAACAAACTGCTGAACGTGCAGATAAAGGGCATACCTGTCAAAAGCATATGGATCGAAGAGAAGATACAGATAAAAAGAGAACTCTACTTCGGCATAACAACCGACAGATTCAACCAAAGCTACGTGGCAATCGCTTCCGCGGCAGGCGGAATGGAAATAGAGGAAATAGCTGCAAAGACTCCTGAAAAAGTCATCAAGCTTCTGATCAATCCTGAATATGGGTTCCGCTCATTCCACGCCAGACAGATGGCCACAAAGATGGGTTACGCTGGCAACCAGATTTCTGAGCTTGGAAAGGTACTTGAAAGACTGTACTGCATCGGCATGGATTATGATGCAGAACTGATCGAAATGAACCCCTTGGTGGAAACTGTTGACGGAAAATTTGCGGCAGCAGACACGCGCATAATATTGGATGACAACGCCCTGTTTCGCCATCAAGAATACAAGAAGAGGCTACTGGAAGGTGAAAGTGAACTAAGCCCACAAGAGCTGGAAGCAATGAAAAACGACTTGGCTTACGTTAAACTCGATGGCAACATAGGAGTCATAGGCAACGGAGCAGGCCTCGTAATGGCAACACTCGACACCATCCAATACTATGGTGGAAAACCAGCAAACTTCTTGGACGTCGGCGGCGGAGCACCCTCAGAAAAAACAGCACTAGCCCTGAAGATAGTGCTCTCTGACCCGAATGTTAGAGCGCTTTTCATAAACATACTAGGCGGAATCACCCGCTGCGACGAAGTTGCACGAGGAATCTTGGAAGCAAAAGAAAAAGTCGGAGTCACAAAACCCATGGTGATAAGACTCGTAGGCACAAACGAAGAAGAAGGAAAAAGAATACTGACAAATGCTGGAATACACGTGTTGGAAAGCATGGAAGAAGCAGCGCAACGAGCCGTTGAAATCTCAAAACAAGGAGACAAGTGAACTTGGGAATAGTAATAGATAAAAACACAAGAGCACTCGTCCAAGGCATAACTGGAACACAGGGAAGCTTTCATACGAAGCTCATGCTGGAATACGGGACAAAAATCGTCGCAGGCATAACCCCTGGGAAAGGTGGAACAGAAATCCATGGCGTGCCGATTTATGACACAGTTGAAGAAGCTCAGCAAAAAAGCTCGGCAGATGCCTCGATAATCTTCGTGCCAGCAGCATTCGCCGCAGACGCAGCCCTGGAAGCCTTGGAAAATGGCATCAAAAAAGTCGTCATAATAACAGAACACATCCCGATAAAAGACGCCGTTGGTTTGATGGCAATCGCAAAGCAAGCCAAAGCAACGATAGTCGGCCCCAACACCCCTGGAATAGTAACCCCTGGCGAATGCAAGCTTGGAATAATGCCTGCTCACATCTTCAAGTCAGGCGGCGTAGGCATGGTCTCACGAAGCGGAACACTGACTTACGAGATAGCGGCGGGGCTGACCAGAAACAATCATGGGCAATCAACGTGCTTGGGTTTGGGAGGCGACCCGATAACAGGCCTGAACTTCATAGATACTCTGAAAATGTTCGCCAGCGACCACCAGACAAAAGCCGTTGTCTTGATAGGAGAGATCGGCGGCAACTTAGAAGAACTAGCAGCAAAATACATTGCAGACCAAAAATACCCCAAGCCAGTCGTGGCATTCATCGCTGGACGTTCTGCCCCATCTGGAAAACGGATGGGTCACGCAGGCGCAATAGTGACGGGCAAGACTGGAACAGCCGAAAGCAAGATTGAGGCTTTCAGAAAAGCAGGAGTCAGTGTGGCTGAAAAACCCAATGACGTAAGTGACTTGCTGACGAAACTTATCTAGAAAGATGTTGTACTTTCTCGGCTCAACTGTTCGGTGTAAGACACAAAGGTACATGCAAGGCAGGAGCCATTTTTTGGCAACTGCAAAAAGTATATTTGACAGCGGGTCATCTGAGTTCTAGCCATCAAAGAGGGATTGACAAGATGCCTATATTAGACCCGTTAAAGAAAGCAATCGCTCAGAAGCACAGACTCTACATGAAGATCTGCAGAGAATGCGGCGCGAGAAATGCTGCGACTGCAGTAAAATGTAGAAAGTGCCGAAGCAAGAGCTTGCGCTGGAAGAAAAGAGAAATCGTAAAGTAGCCTTTCTTATGTCTAAAGTATCTTAAGCAGAGTTTCAACGTTGAAGATTGTGTTGGCACAGCCATTCTTTATCAGCGGAACAGATTGACCAGCTACCTTCATAGCCTTCAGCGTTTCCCCGCTCAGCTTAGTCTCCTCGCCGCAAGCCACTCCCACAACACCCTCATAATGTTTAGCTTTCAAAATCTTCGGCACGCAAGAACCACCAGGCAGAATGTAAACATCATAACCTTTTTTCTCGGCAAGAACCACTGCCCTATTCACCAGACAATCAGAAGAGCAGTGTCCGCAAATGTATGATGGAATCTTCGGCTCAAACACCGCATGGCAACGACTGTCCATGTATTTCCTAGAACAATGCGGCAGCAAAAGCACCCTCTTCCTTGTCTGCACGAACTTCTCTCTTTCAACAAGATTCTTGGCTTGCAAGTCAATCAAGTCTTCGAGAAGAACAACGGCATCAGACACGTTCAGGCCAGTTGCTTCTTGAATTTTGAATTTCTTTATCATGCTTTGTGCAGTCTTGCTCATTTGTTTATGCATGCCCCTTTCGTAACCGACCCGTGCAATTTCGGTGAAGAAGAAGCGTGGAATCCTGGAAAGGTCAAAGATGAACTTGTAGGGCATAGGTTACATGATGGGAGGACAAACCTTTAAAATTATCTATCCTGTATATCTAGGCTAAGCAGAATCTGAGAAGAAAGGTATTAGAAGAAGGAGGCTAAATAATGGGTTTACTTGACAGATTCAGAAAGAAGAAGGAGGTTGAGAACATATCCGCCGAATCTACGAAAATAACAACCGAGCTTGAGAAGTTCTGTGGAAGCGACAAGGAAACGTATGAAGCTTTGCTCAACACAATGGCCCTTGACCCGAGAAAAATCGGGACTCCCTTAAAGGAAGCGGTTGAAAATGCCAAGAAAGCTGAAAAAGAAAAGGATTCTATAATAGCCCGAGAATGGTACAGAGTCGCTGGAAGCTTGGCGATTTATGAAGGAAGCGCGAAAAAAGCAGCAGAATTCTTCAATGAAGCACAAAGAATCTTCCCCGGCGAGAAGTTCCCGTTCCTGAAGAACCCTGAAAAGGCCGTTGCTAAGGCACAAGAATATTATAAGAAGCATCTGACTTGACAATTAGCAGAAGCATGCATGACTGTTCGGTTCCGAACTGAACTACCTTTGTTTTTGCTGTTCTTCTTCCTCTGGATAACCGAGCAGGTCTCTGAGAGATTTCACTTCTTCGCGCATCATGCTTACTTCGCTTTCAAGGGCAGTTACTCTTGATTCTGCTACCTTTCTGAGGCTGTCAATTTCAATCATCAGATTCGAACGTTCAGTTTCCAACGTCTTTATCTTCTCCCGCAGGTTCTTCAAGGTCTGCATTAGTTCTCCCCTTATGCCCTTAATTCTTTCCACCATATTTTTAATACTTGCTGCCGCTTCAACTTTGGCTTTAGGTTCTACAGCTGCTCTAAAACGAACCCCGCAGCTTGGACATTCAAATATACCAACAATGAGTTTGGATTCTTCGCCTTTTTTTGATGGTCTTCTCGAAGGGATAGGCCAAGTCTTCACTGGAGTCGCTACTTCTGTCTCACATTTCGGGCATTTGACCAAACCAGACCCCCATCATAACTATCGCTGCCCGAGTCTAAAATGTGTTTTGCAAGAGGTTCTGATAGCCTAGAGCAAGTTATTAATTGCAAACATGCAGAATATGCCCTGAGTTGGCGGTTAGTTTGCAAGTCGTCGAGATGAAGAACAGACTAGTGGAAAAGATTAAGGCGTTGGAACATGAGAAAAGCACGCTTTTGGAGGAGGTAAGACAGCTCAGGGAAGTTGTGGAGTTGAGCGAAAAGGCAAAGATTTTGGAAAATGAGGTTAACAAGCTGAAAGATGAAGCTAAAGTTTTGAGGGAGAGAATACCAAGGGAGTTTCTGCGAGAGTTGGAGCAGATTGCATCCACCTTGCTAACGGAAGATAAAGCGGAAGCCTCAAGCGAAGAGTGCTCAAGCTGCGAAGAAGAAGAGTTTCTCTAAAACTGTATATGTGACTAGCGAGCAAAAAAAAGAAAGAGGTTGTTAGACGCTCATTTCGAACATTAACCGTTCAACAAGTTCTTTGTAACGATTTCGAATTGTAACCTCTGTCACCTGCGCTATCTCGGCTATTTCTCTTTGCGTCTTCCGTTCGCCCGTCAGCACTGAAGCTATGTAGCTTGCGGCTGCTGCTATGCCTGTTGGTCCGCGCCCTGAAGTGAGCTTAAGCTCTTTCGCTGCTGCCAGAATCTTATGCGCGATCTCTTCGACCTTTCCCTGCATCGTTAGTTGATTTGAAAACTTGGTTATGTATTGGCTTGGCTTCAGAGGCGGGACAGAATAGTTAAGCTCCTTTATCAGAAAGCGGTAACTTCGACCAACTTCCTTCTTGCTCATGCTCGACGCCTGCGCTATCTCTTCCAACGTTCTAGCCAATCCACACTGCCTGCAAGCCAAGTAGATTGCCGCCGCAGTCACGCCTTGAATCGACCTCCCGCGTATCAACCGTTCTTTCACAGCTTTCCGATAGACGACTGAAGCTGTTTCAAGGATGTTCCTAGGAAGATTCAGATTGTTGGCGATTTTCGTGATTTCAGACAGTGCAAAGGCCAGATTGCGTTCTGTTGCGTCTGAAACTCTTATGCGTCGCTGCCACTTTCTGAGACGATAAACCTGTGCCTTTTGTCCCGGCGACAGACTTTTTCCGTAGATGTCCCGGTCATGCCAGTCAATCATTGTTGACAAGCCTTTGTCGTGAATCGTGTAAGTCAAGGGAGCGCCAACTCTGGTTCTCTTTGCCCTCTGTTCATCATCGAAAGCCCTCCACTCTGGGCCTCTATCGGCTATTTTTGCAGCCACCACGAAGCCACAGTCCATGCAAACTATCTCGGCACATTCATAGTCTCGCATGAGCCTTGTGCTGCCACATTCTGGACAACTTTGAACTTTAACAGGTTCAGCATGTTGCGATGGTGGTGACGGACTGGACCTCTCATGCTCTTCTTCGTAATCGCTCATTCAAGTTCTTCTCCTTTCTCCTCTTTGAGGGGAGCACATACAGTGTCCTATTCGTCAGCTTCTCAGGTTCCTGAATTGACGGTCTTACTGCCGCGTAAGGTGATGACACCGGACCGAAAATGTCAAAAACTTTTCCGACAGGCTTCAGATTCTCGTCAACGACGGTGTCGCCAATTCGAGGAGTGTTTTCGACCTTTGCTATTATGTTCCGGCTTGGACTTATGTGAAGGACTACGCCTAGTCTCTGCAAACTTTTAAATTCCCCTCACGAAAAGCATCATGGTTCAGCGGAACAGGTTATTTAAACTTTTCTACGCTAGAGGCACTGTCTCTAAATCGTCTCTAAACTGTCATTTTTGTCTCGAAATCCAAGGATTTACGGCAAGAGACCGATGTTAAACGTGCACAAATAATCACGAACAAATCAACCCGACCGAATTTGGAGACAGAGCCTACGCTAGACCGTTGAGCGGCGACAGACTTACAGAAAATAGTCAGATCATTCTCCTCGGTTGACTGCAGGAGCAGATCATCAGTGAACCTTTGCTAACTGCAAGTGTTTAGTTCGCGCATCTAGCGGATGCCCAATCGAGTGCCCTCTTACAGGCGACGAGAACATCACTGGTGGCACCAACCTTTTCATGAGCGCGACCACTCAAGCCGTTTGCATTGTCTGACAGACCAGAGTCGAGTCCGTTGCCAAGGCAAAAAGTGAAGTACAGGCGCTAGCCAATTGTAGTCGAAACCTTCATAAATAGGGAATGTTGATAACACTGTGCTTTAAAGGGTGAGGCTTATGTCCAAACCATTCTACGTGAAGTTTGAGGTTTCGAAGGAACTCGCAGATGCGGCCTATGAAGCCCTGCAAATCGCTGCAAAGACAGGCGCGGTTAGGAAAGGCACGAACGAAACAACCAAGGCTATTGAAAGAGCAAGCGCGAAACTTGTGGTGATAGCTGAGGATGTTGACCCGCCTGAAGTCGTGGCGCATCTGCCGCTTCTATGCGACGAGAGAAAGATCCCGTACATATTCGTCCCAAACAAGGAGAAGATAGGCACCGCAATAGGCATTGATGTCCCTGCTGCTGCAGCCAGCATTGTCAAGGAAGGAGATGCTGCGGGGTTAGTTAAAGAAATCGCCACGAGACTTGAGCAGCTTAAGAGAGGATCAGGCTGATGAGCAAGCAGGAAGGAAAAGGGGCGGTCGGAGAAGGGCCCACGCCTGCAGAAGTAATCCAAGTCATTGCACGCACAGGTGTAACTGGCGAAATCGCCCAAGTTAGAGTGCGCATTCTAGAAGGAAAAGATAAAGGCCGAATCATAACGCGAAACGTCAAAGGACCCGTACGGGCTGATGACATTCTAATGCTAAGGGAAACTGAGAGAGAAGCCAAGAAAATCAGAAGATAATGTGAAATCAAGCTCACGGAGAGAGAACACTTTTGCCTAGGCCTAGAAAATGCTCGTTCTGCGGCAACGATTTTCCAGCAGGCACAGGTATGATGTATGTTAAGAATGACGGGTCAATTCTGTGGTTTTGCTCAAGCAAGTGTAGAAAGAGCTCGAAGTTCGGCAGAGACGCACGAAAACTCAAATGGACAGCATACTTCGGAAAGGAAGAAAAAGGAAGAGCCTAAACACTCAAAACGAACGCATACCCCCCCCCTTTTTCTTGAGACTAGACATGCATAAAGCTGAGATGAAGGGTATGGTGCATCGAAGCGACAGAAAATGCTGTGCATTCTGGGGACGAAATG
>PEWI01000046.1 GCA_002779555.1 Candidatus Bathyarchaeota archaeon CG07_land_8_20_14_0_80_47_9
GGTCACACCCCGAAAAAAAGCAGAGGTTGCCGAAATTCTAAAAGCCATGGAAGATGCTCGAAAAGCTAAATAGGAAGGTATTGCATCAAGTCAACACCGCACGCAGGGAAACACCATGGAAGTCAAAGTGATATCAGAGACAAAAAACCCACTGCTCAGACGTACCGAGGTCCAGTTCGAACTGGAACATGCCCAAGCAGGGAGCACACCGCCGAGGCTCGAGGTTAGAAAAGCAGTTGCCACCGCGCTGAAAGCGGACGCAAACTTGGTTTTTCTTAAGAGGTTTGCAACTAAGACAGGAACTCACTCTGCCTCGGGAATAGCCCACGTTTACGATTCTGTTGAGCAAGCCAAACTTATCGAACCTGAATACATTGTCAAGAGAAACATTCCGCCTGAAAAACCCAAAGAAGAAGTAAAGGAGCAGAAGTAGGCAATGTCTAAGAAAGCAAAAGAGGCAGAACCGCCGAAGAAAGAGTTGAAGAAAGGTGAGAAGGTAGAAGAGGCGCCGAAAGAAGCGCCGAAGGAGGCGCCTGCGGAAGAGGCAAAGCCTGAGAAGCCTCAGAAGGCTCCGAAACCTGAGAAGAAAAAGAAGAAAGAAAAACGCATCCACACGTTGTACAAGCTGGAAAATGACAAGGTTCAGAGGCTACGCCCGGTTTGTGAGCGTTGCGGACCTGGATATTTCATGGCAGACCACGGCAACAGATACACTTGCGGGCACTGTGGTTTCACACGGTACAAGCCTGCTGAGAAATGAGCAGCTTTAAATTAGACAACGCTTAGATGTTTTCTGATGGTTTGAATGATAAGGGTTAATGTTTCTATTTCTAGTGTTTCTGCTGAGCGTTACTTGGATTTTAGGAAGCCCATCCCGCCGATTCAGATAAACACTAACCTCAACTTGACAGGTATGGAAAAGAAGCCGGACGATTCCTTGGAAGTTCCGTTTGTCTTGACGATTAACTATAACCCTTCCGTAGCGCAGATAAGCATGAAGGGAAGGGCGTTTGTGGTTGGTGAGAAAGGCGAGACTGACAAGGTCTACAAGGATTACGAGGAGAAAAAGCCGCCGCCACCCGTCATAGTGCAGTCAGTGTCAAACATTGCCTTCATCGAATCTGTTCTGATTTCCAGAACGCTGAACATTCCGCCGCCGATTCCCCTGCCGCAGATACCAGAAGCAGGTAAACCAACCGACAAGAAACCTTCAGGTATGGATTACAGCGCCTAAGACGAGCTTAGAAAACGAGCTACTTTAATGGTACGTACATTGAAGAACGAGAGGCGCCGATGCCTGGAGTGCCATGCCTTACAGGTTTGTTTGTGATTGCAAACTCGCCTAGAGAGTGCCCGATCATTTCAGGCTTTATTTCCACAGTCACAAATTCTTTGCCGTTGTGGATGAGGATTTTGATGCCTACCATTTCGGGGAGGATGATCATGTTGCGAACATGTGTTTTAATTGACGCGTCGCCTCCGCTTCTGAGAGCTTCTCTTGCCTTTCTCAGTTTCTCGAGGAGTATTCTCTGATCGGATTTCAAACCGTGGTGAAGCGTTCTTCTCTGTCTTGACGGAAGCAGGTTGATGAAGTCGTCCATGGACATGCCTTGCAGTTGTTCAAGCGAATAGCCGCGGTAAGCGAATTCCTTTGGCATTTTTCCTCACCCTACTGGTAACTCTAAATGCTATAAACCTTCTGCTATGGCGGCGGAGCGTGCACTTTTCCCCTTTCGACCTGCACCTCTGGCGGCGATCAATCCGACCTTCTGCCCAGGCGGCGCACCGTGCGATGTGGTAGTGCCTCTTCGGGCGCTTCTCTTGCTGCTGCCGTAAGGATGCACATAAGCGCCCATTGCTCTTCCGCGGGTTCTCGGGTATTTGTGGCCTTTCGCCTTCATGAGATGGAACATGGAGCCGGCTTTCAGCATGGGTTTGTCGGTTCTGCCTCCTCCTGAGACAACGCCTATTGTTGCTTTGCAGTTGTCAGCTATGTATTTCTTCTTCTTCGACGGAAGCTTGACGATTGTTCCTTGAGGAGTGTGTCCGACAACGGTGGCGTAGGCTCCTGAGCTTTTCGCGATTTTGCCGCCGTCTTCAGGCCGGAGCTCTATGTTGCAGACCATGGTGCCTTCGGGGATTTTGCCGAGTGGGAGGATGTTGCCGATTTGTACTGAGGCTTTTTCGCCTATCTGGATCTGTTGGCCTGCGCCTATTCCTTCAGGAACAACGGTGTAGCATGTTTTTCCGTTTTCGAATCTTATCAAGGCAAGTGGAGCTCCTCGTCCAGGGTCATGAACGAAATCCTCAACAACACCGTTGACTGCTTTTCCAAGATATTCCTTCGTATTAACTGATAAGGGATACCGTGAGGGAGCTACGCGTTTGTTGGTTGAGGCTCTGAATGTGGGGGCGCCGCGCCCACGCCTTTGAACACGAATTCGCTTTCCCATTGACTATTCCTCTTTCGATCCTGCCTGTGACGACTGTTCCTCTTCCTGATATGGAGAAGACATCTTCAACCGGCATTAAGAACGGCTTATCCTTTGGTCTATCCGGGGTGGGGATATATTCATCAACTGCCGCAATGAGTTTCAGGATTGATTGATCTGCGACTTCAGACTTCTCTCCTTCGAGTGCTTTTAGAGCTGATCCGCGGATGATTGGGGTCTTGTCTCCGGGAAACTCGTACTTCGAGAGGAGTTCTCTGACTTCTAATTCAACTAGATCTAAAAGTTCGGGATCATCAACCATGTCTACTTTGTTCAGATAGACAACGATGTATGGAACGCCGACCTGACGTGCTAGAAGAATGTGCTCTCTTGTCTGAGGCATTGGACCGTCTGCCGCTGAAACAACTAAAATTGCTCCGTCCATCTGTGCCGCACCGGTGATCATGTTCTTGATGTAGTCTGCGTGGCCGGGACAGTCGACGTGTGCATAGTGTCTTGTCTCTGACTGATATTCAACGTGGGCGGTTGAGATTGTGATACCTCTTTCTCTCTCTTCCGGTGCCTTGTCGATCTGATCAAATGCAGTGAATGAAGCAAGGTTCTTCTCTGCAAGCACCTTTGTGATGGCTGCAGTGAGAGTTGTCTTGCCGTGATCGATGTGACCAACGGTTCCGATGTTCACGTGCGGTTTGTTTCTTACAAATTTTTCTTTACCCATAACATGCCTCCTCATTATTTTTTATGACTCACAACTGATAGCCCCAATTTCCATCAGCAATGATCATAATATTTTAACATCACCTACTACTATTGAGCCGAGACGGGGAATCGAACCCCGGACCCCATCCTTACCATGGATGTGCTCTGCCGGCTGAGCTATCTCGGCAGCACCTCTCCTGCCTGAGCGGGAGATGGGAATCTCCCGATTTGACATCACCTTTTTCTAGCAGAAAAAGTGATCAGTCAAATCGAGGACCCCGCTTACCGGCGGGGGAACCCACTTTCGCGCTCTTTCAGTCGGCGGGTCAGAGCGGGAGATGGGAATCGAACCCACGTGGCCAGCTTGGAAGGCTGGAGTTCTACCACTGAACTACTCCCGCTCAAGCCCGCCGACGTACCCTAATTTTCAAAGCCAGCTTGCCCCGTCCATCGACGGGATCCTCGATCTTGATTATGATTTTTTCTTTA
>PEWI01000191.1 GCA_002779555.1 Candidatus Bathyarchaeota archaeon CG07_land_8_20_14_0_80_47_9
GCCGCCGTACAAAACGGCTACGACCTTGTAGTGATGGGCGACGTTGTTAGAGAAGAAGCAGAGAGACAGCATTTAGAACCAAGCCCAGAGAACATTGGAAAGATCATGCTCGAACTCAGGCAGAAAGAAGGAAAAGCCGTGGTGGCCAAGAGATGCATCCCGAAAATAGCCAAGACGGAAAGACACAAAGTTGTCGTCGACGGAATAAGGAGCCTGAGCGAAGTTGAGGAGTTCAAGAAGCATTTCGAAGAATTTGTTCTTCTAGCCGTTCACGCTTCTCCAGAAACAAGATTCAGGCGGCTCTACAATCGCCAAAGAAGTGACGACCCAAAGAGTTGGGAGATTTTCCACGCAAGAGACGTGAGAGAGCTAGGAGTGGGATTAGGAGAAGCTATAGCTATGGCTGAGTACATTGTAGTAAATGAGGAACGGGCGGAAATCGTGAAGAGGAAAGTCAGGGAGACCTTGGGGAAAGTTGAGGAAAAATGGATGAAGTGAGCGTTCATGTGGAAGCTGAAATCAACCCCACCGAATCTGAAGAGAAAGTGAAAAGAGCTGTCGAAAACGTTTTCGGAAGCATACCAGTAGAAACCAAACCTCTACATAAAGGAAATCTTCTTGTTGCCGAAGCCGCTGGAACAGAGGCACTCAGCAAGCTTTACAACTTGCTTCGAAGGGAACGCATTCGAGACGCGGCAAGAAAGACTCTGTTCGAAGGGCTAGACGGGAAGACTGTCAGTTTCTGCTTAAACAAGCAAGTGGCATACGCCGGACACATTTCCTTCTCCAAAGACACCGCGGAATCGTCCCTAGGACCGTTGAGAGTCAAGATGCGATGCGAGAACCCTCGCATGCTCATTGGTTGGCTTACCTCAAAAGACGTTTAACACGATGAAGATAGCTTCATGGTCGCAGAGTCTTTGACTGAAAAAGCAACAGTGACGGAAAAAGGGGCAGTTCTGCTAGGTAACTATGTAGCATGCGACGCTTTTGACGAATCCAAGCCACTAAGAGTCGTAACCCACGCTCACGCCGACCACATGGTTGGTCTACAACGAAGCATCAGAACGTGCGAGAAGATTCTGACGACAAAGGCCACGAAAGACTTGATTGACGTAATGCGAGGCCCACTTTTTCTCATGGGCGGATTCGTCGAAACCCTCGATTGCGGCAAGACCATACAATATGAAGAGGAACGGATAACATTTTTCAAGGCAGATCACATCTTAGGAGCCGCTCAGGTGCTCGTTGAAGATTCTCAGGGAAAACGAATCCTCTTCACCGGCGACTTCAGGATCAACGAAACCCCAGTCATAGGCGCCGACATCCTCGTGATGGAAGCCACGTATGGAAGCCCACAATGCAGACGCTCGTTTGGAACTGATTTGAAAAGCCTCCTCGTTTCCTTAGTGGAAAAAGGGCTGGAACAAGGAATTGTCTACATTTTTGGCTATCATGGCAAACTTCAAGAAGTCATGCAGATTCTGCACGACGCCAATGTGCGAGCCCCTTCAGTCGTGCCGGAAAAAGTGTTTCAAGTTTCTAAAGTCTGCGAGAAACATGGCATGCGCGTGGGACGCTTGATGCTGTTAGATGAATGGGAGGCAAGGGAGCTTCTCAAGAACAACTCGTCATGTTTGGCCTTCTACCACATGGACGCAAGAAACCGAGTCAGCCAAGACGCCTTCCGCATTTACGTGAGCGGATGGGAATTTGACGCGCCAGTTCGAGAGGTCAGCCACAATGAATACATCATCGCCCTAAGCGACCACTCGGACTTTGACGGCCTCATCGAATACGTAAGACGCTCCAAACCGCAACTCGTCATCACAGACAACTACCGCGTAGGCCACGCTGAGACACTGGCCAAAGAAATCCACAAAAGATTCGGAATCTCAGCTGTCGCTCTCCCCAAACGCTAGCCTCTATAGAAGCAGCCGATGTTCTGGAGTCCATAGGCGCGCGCATGAAGATTTAAGAAGCCGAAGCAAATAATGTTTTATGTCTTCAGCGAACCTTAACTAGTGTGGTGTACACAGCATGAGTAAGTCGTCGTCGATCTCAAGTTTCTATAAGCACACTCCTAAGGAGCGTCTGCAACTCGTCAAGGAAATTGCAGACCTGTCAGATGAGGAATGCGAATTACTGCAGAAGAGTGGTTCTCTGCCTTTGGAGTCAGCTGACCGCATGATAGAAAACGTCATCGGCGTGTTTCCACTGCCGTTCGCCATAGCCGTGAATTTTTTGATAAACGACCGTGACTACTTGATACCGATGGTTATTGAAGAACCTTCTGTGGTGGCAGCGGCAAGCTACGCGGCAAAAATGGTTCGGGACGGCGGAGGTTTTCACGCGAGCAGCACACCGCCCGTTATGGTTGGACAGATACAGGTTGTAGGCGTCAAGGACCCTTACGCGGGCAAGATGAAGGTGATACAGGCGAAAGAGGAGATATTGAAGAAAGCAAACGACCAGGATCCAGTGCTTGTTTCAGCCGGCGGCGGAGCAAAAGACTTGGACGCAAGAGTGATCAATACCACTCAAGGACCCATGCTTATCGCCGAGCTGCATGTTGACTGTCGAGATGCCATGGGTGCGAACGCCGTTAACACGATGGCTGAGGCTGTGGCTCCGATAGTGGAGAAGGTGACAGGAGGTCGCGTCTATTTGCGGATTATCTCGAATCTGGCTACGAAACGCTTGGTGAGAGCTTGGTGCATGGTGCCTAAAGAGGCTGTAGGCGGCGAAGAGGTCGTTGATGGCGTAGTGAACGCTTGTGCTTTTGCAGCGGCAGACCCGTTCCGCGCGGCAACGCACAACAAGGGCATCTTGAACGGCATAATAGGCGTCGTAATGGCAACGTGCAATGACCACCGCGCAATCGAAGCCGGAGCCCATGCCTACGCCGTCAAGAACGGGCACTACACTTCACTTTCCACCTGGGAGAAAAACGAAAACGGGGATCTGGTCGGCTCAATCGAATTGCCCATGGCCGTAGGCTTGATCGGTGGAGCAGTGCGAACGCACCCGATAGCGAAAATAGCGGTAAAGATTCTGGGAGTCAAAACGGCTAACGAGCTTGGCGAAGTCCTAGCGGCTGTAGGCCTAGCTCAGAATCTTGGCGCTCTTAGAGCATTGGCAAGTGAAGGCATACAGCGCGGCCACATGTCGCTTCACGCGCGCAACATCGCCGTCGCTGCAGGTGCAACCGGTGAACTGATAGACTTGGTGGCGGAAAAGATGGTTCAGGAAAAGAAAATCCGCATGGATCGAGCACAAGAGCTAATAGAACAGCATATGAAAACGGGAAAAACCTAAAAGCACAAGGCAACCGCACTCTACACGCGGCGAGAAAATGAAGATAATACCTGGACCAGCTTCAAAAGAACTGGGCGAAAAAATAGCCAAGCTGACAAGAGCAGAAGTGGTGCCAGTCTACTTCAAGACTTTTCCAGACGGAGAATCTTACATCCGATTTGAGGCAGAGTCTCTACAAGACGAAGATGCAGTGATAGTGCAGACTACGGGCCCCCCTCAAGACCAAAGACTGGTTCAGCTTCTGTTGATGGCTGACAACGCCCAAGACATGAAGGCAAAAAGCATAACCGCCGTGGTTCCCTACTTCGC
>PEWI01000171.1 GCA_002779555.1 Candidatus Bathyarchaeota archaeon CG07_land_8_20_14_0_80_47_9
ATTCTGCAAAAAGTTGCAGGCGAGATAGCCAACGGAACGCTGTCTGAAAAGCTTCCGCCCTCAGAGCTGCTCAAAAAAGCAGAAAACCACATTGACTGCCTCAGAGACTTGGCAACAACCAGCGAAGAAACAATGCTTATTCTTAAACCAGAGGGGGCTCCCACTGTTCAGTCCAAGTGCAAAAACGTCGTTCAGACACTCACAACTTTCAGAGACATCCTACTTCAAAACACGACTGACCCTCTTGCGAATTCCCGCTTGGCCTTCGAACAGCTCAGGAAAGCGTCAACTGACGGTCCAGACCTGCTGTTCCTGATGCGAGAGGTAAGAGATGCTCCTTCACCGCTTATCAGCGCGGCGCTCGCCTTCAAGAAAGCGTCTGAAGCCAAGAGTTCAGTGATAAGCATTCAGGTGTCTGAGGATGTTCAGCCGCTTATCAAATACGTGCTAGGCCGCATAGACGAGTTCAATGCTGCATTAGTCGGCCTAGAAAAGAAAGTTGACGAAATGAAGCAGATTGCACGTGAACTTCAAGAAGAAAGCTTGAAAATCCTCGCCAGCAAGGCGCTTGCCCAAAGCATGAAAGATGAAAGCAAAACAGAAAAGAAGCAGCTGTCACTTTCAAATTTTAAGGTTGAAGAAAAAGTCGGAGGTAACAGCCATGTCAATGATTGATGTTTCAAACAAGCCTGAAGTCTTTCGTGAAGCGACCGCTGTAGGAACCATTAAACTGAAACCTGAAACCGTCCGCTTGATCAAAGAAGGAAAAATCGCCAAGGGAGACCCCATCTACGCAGCGAAGATTGCGGGGATCTTGGCCGCCAAGAAGACATGCACTTTGATCCCGCTTTGCCATCCGCTGCCGCTGACAAACGTGCAGATCGAAATAAAAGTCTCTACCAAGCGCATAGTGAATGTTACCGCAACGGTTAAAACGAAGGCTCAAACCGGTGTCGAAATGGAAGCCTTGACAGCAGTGGCCGTTAGTCTCTTGACGATTTGGGACATGACCAAGCAATATGAGAAAGACGCTAAAGGGCAATACCCATCAACCACAATCCAGAATATTCAAGTTGTCAAGAAAGTCAAAGAAGGCAAACGTGGGAAGGCTTCTCGAAAATGAGCGAAAGCACAAGAAAACACAAAGCTGAAGCCCCTAAAAAGCTGAGTTTCGCCATCTTCATCTGCAGCTCATCTCGCTATCAACAACTGAAGAAAGACGGAGAAGTGCAAGATGCCTCAGGAGACTTGATCGAATCCTTGCTGAAAAGAGACGGACACACTATATTGTTTCGGAAAATAATCCCTGATGACAAGGCTCTGATTGAGCAGAGCATGCGATCTGTTCTGGGTTCGAATGACGTGGATGCTGCTGTCTTTTGCGGCGGCACTGGCATGACCTCTTCAGATGTCACTATTGAAGCTGTTACTCCCTTCTTGGAGAAGATCCTACATGGGTTCGGCGAGATTTTCAGACGTTTGAGCTATGACGAGATAGGCTCATCTGCTGTTCTGTCTCGTGCGATTGCAGGCGTAGCGAACGGTAAGGCTATTTTCTGCATTCCAGGCTCGCCCAATGCAGCGCGGCTTTGCCTTGAGAGGCTGATCTTGCCTGAGGCAGGTCATATTGTAAAGCACGCGAGAGAATGATTGGCGCCTGGCTTTAAGACTCACTTAGCGTCTTGACTCTATTGCTAAACAGAGCCTCGCCGTTGCGCTCTACGTTTGAAAGCGTGGAGTTTGCTAGGTAAACTTATATTTTCGGAAGTTGCCAACATCGTTAGGCATGTACGGGAATAACGATGGTTTTGAAAGACAGCTGTGGACGCCCGCTCCTCAACCTGCGAATTGCAATCACTAAGAAATGCAACTTGCGTTGCTCTTACTGCCATGGAGAAGGCGAAGTAAAGCGCTCAGAAAGCTCTGAGACAGAAATGACAGGCGAGGAGATTGTTCGAATTGCCAAGGTTGCCGTTGGACTGGGCATTTCTAGGTTGAAGTTGACTGGTGGAGAGCCTCTCACGCGCTCTGATGTCGTTGAACTTATCAAGAAGATCAGTCTCATACCACACTTGTCAGACCTTTCCATGACCACCAATGGAACATTGCTTGCTCCCTTGGCTAAGGATCTGCATACAAACGGTTTGAGGCGCGTAAACATAAACCTTCCAACACTGAATGGCGATGTCTATCACAAGCTTACGGAGGGCAACGTGAACAATGCTTTAGAGGGAGTCAAGGCTGCTGTTGAAGCGGGTTTTTGTCCAGTCAAGGTTAACATGCTTGTGCTGAAGGGTGTGAACGACTGTGCTGTTCCTGAGATGATCGAGTTTGCGAGAGAAACTGGAACTATTCTGCAGTTGATTGAGCTTGAGCCAATTAACGTGAGCGCCGCCTACTATTCTGCGAACCACAAGCCATTAGACGAGTACGAGACTCTGCTGAAACAAGAAGCAGTGGAAGTTGAAACCAGACAGTACATGCAGAACCGCCGCATCTACCGTTTACCAGACGTGAAAGTCGAGACTATATGCCCAACTGAAAACACTGATTTCTGCCTACATTGCACACGTCTGCGCGTGACAAGTGACGGGAAACTGAAGCCATGCCTGATGAGAAACGACAACCTGATAGACATTCTAACGCCCTTGAGGAATGGAGCGAGCGATGAACAGCTGATGGAGCTGTTTGAGCTGGCAAACCAGAAAAGACAACCATACAACAAGAATTAAATGAAAACCCAAAAGTATTCAGTTTCTGATAGGTGACAGAACAGAAGGTCCACGAACAAGAGGGGCCAACTTCATAATAGAAAAGAAGAACGAAACTGGAATGTGATGGGCTGCCTACCACATCAGCGGGCTGGACGACTTCCAATGCATGCCGAGTTTAGAGTTCTACGATTCTGGCTTGGCGTGAGTTCGTGTCAAACACAGCAATCGTTGATTTTCCAGTCAGGTAGCCGCAGACCTCGCCTGGGTTGATGACTAGTGTTTTGCCTTTTCGGTAGGTTTCTGCGCTGTGGGAGTGCCCGTGGACGATGACGTCGAAACTTTCGCTGTCGATCAGAGCCTTCATGAGTTCCTTGTCGCTTCCGTGGAGCAGGACGATTTTCAAGCTGTCAGCTGCGACCTCTGCAAAGTTGCCCCGCATCTCTAGTTTTTCCTGCTCGCTGAATCTTTTCTTCAACAGTTCATGGTCGCCGTCGTTGTTGCCGAAAACCCCGATCAGTTTCGCTTTCAGTTCTTTGAATTTTGGTATGACAAACGGTGCCACGTAGTCCCCAGCGTGAAGAACAAGTTCCACTTTCTCCTCATTCAGTTTTCTAATAGCTTTTTCCACCATGGGTAGGTTGTCGTGTGTGTCTGCAATCAATCCTATGAGCATTTTCTTCACCTTGGCTTACATTTCGTTGCGAAGAGACTAAAGTCTTTCTTGACTCTTCGTGTCATATAGAGGTTTGTTCTAGAGAACGCGCGCGCTTGAATCAGAAACAGAAACTACGCACAGGTCGAGCCCTAGTGACTTCAACAGGTTCTTCTTTTCGTCAATGAGCTCGATTAAGCTCTGTCCCACGTGACCTAGGCCTATTAGCTGAATCCTCATGCAGGCACCATTGTTTTTCGG
>PEWI01000239.1 GCA_002779555.1 Candidatus Bathyarchaeota archaeon CG07_land_8_20_14_0_80_47_9
TGACAGGATGAGTAAGTCAATTGAGAATTTGAAGAACGCCTTCGCAGGCGAGTCACAAGCAAACAGACGTTACTTGGCTTATGGTCGAAAGGCTGAAGAGGAAGGCCTGCTGCAGGTCGCGAAGCTGTTCAGGGCAGCGGCAGAAGCAGAGACGATCCACGCTTTGAATCATTTGAGAATTGTGGGAGAAATAGGAAGCACAAGAGACAATCTGAACACGGCTGTTTCAGGAGAGAATTTCGAATACAGAGAAATGTACCCTGAATATCTGAGTGTAGCCAAACAAGAGGTAAATCAGCAGGCAAAATGGAGCTTTGACGTGGCAGGCAAGGTTGAGCAAGTGCACGCAGGACTCTTCTCGAAAGCGCTTGACGTGCTTAAAGAAGGCAAGCAACTGCCACCAGTGGACTATTATGTCTGCAGCGTCTGCGGAAACACTGTCGAAGGGTCTGCGCCTGAAAAATGCCCAATCTGCGGAGCACCGAAAGCAAGTTTCTTCAAGGTACTGTAGCCAGCCTTAATCCATCATTCGACCAAGCTTTTTCTTAGGATAGACATGTCCTTTTTTGATGAAGAGATCACGGAACTGCATGTGACTATGGCCAGCGTTGCAGAACAGAATGAATATGAGCAACAAGGGGAGTCTATTTCCTGAGAACGGAGTCCAACCGCAGATGAGAAGGCCGTGGCGAAACAAGTGGTTCATTCTTTCACTCACGATAATCATTCTGGTTCCTCTTATCTTGCTCGTAACGTTGAGGATTGACTACGGGGGAAGAGAGGATCAGGTTCTCAGGTACTTCTCCCAGCAAGCAGGCATGCCTGAAGTGTTCGCTGAACTTGAGACGCGTACGCCTAACGATTCCATCGTGCTATGCTGGTGGGACTATGGCAGAGCAGTCAGACAGTGGAGTCATCGAGAGGTGATAGAAGCATATCCTTCAAGGGACATATGGCAGTCTATTGGATCCAGCAGAGACCCAATTTACGGTCTGGAAACACAGATTTTCGGAACATGGGGGTCTTCTGAGAAGATTCATGACATCGCAAGGATATTCATGTTGCCCGAAGACCAGTCTCTGCCGATTATGAGAAGTTACAACGTGTCTTTCGTGCTGGTTTTTGTGCCTGACGAGCTGCAGAAGTTCAGTTGGATCGCCAAAATAGCAGGCTACAATGAGTCGGATTACCTGACAGCCAGCGGCACTGATTATCAGCCTACGGCAGCCGGTTCGCAGGTCACTTTGCTCCGCCTCTTGTTCGATGACACGCTGCATCCAGCTCTCTTCACGAAACTGTACGACAATGGCAAGGGCAAGATATACCGCGTTGACTACCCGTGAAGAATGAGGATTTCCTGCTTGGAGAGACACTTCATATGGTTATTTCTTTGGATTTCTTGCCGCTCATGTAGTCTAAGTCGATTCTGTCAATAACGGTCTTTTTCAGCCGCTCTGAGTCAAGCTTCACCAGCTTCGCTATTAGAGATTCAGGGTTTTTGTCGAGTTGCCTTATCATGCACTCCAGTGCCAAGCGTTTTTCTTCGGGCTGTTCGATAATGGTTACTTTGCCGCGGAAGTGAACGGAAGCGAATAGGTGGTTGCATTGACCTTCGGAGTAGCCGCAGTCCAGAATTGCTTGACCCCAGACGGTGTTGTTTGATTTGAGGTAGTCGAGCTTCTTGCCTTCCTTGGCGCAGTGGAAGTAGATGCAGTTGCGGTTCTCATCGTAGCCGTGGCTTAGCGTCACAAGGTATGGTTGGTTGTCCTTGCAGAGGGCGATGGTCACATATTTTGTCGATTTGAGTATCTTCTTGAGAACGTTTACGTCGGTTATCTCCTTGTCTTTACGTTTCATATGGTACGTCATGACATCTGCTCCGTTATGGTAGGTTTCTGAATTTTTGTTGGCTTTTGAATGAACGTTAGTGATGTGCCTGTCAATGTGATTGTAGCCGTTTTCGAGTTCTTGTGAGGATTCTCGGTTCTTGCCATTCCTCTCGGATGACGCCGTAAAGATAAGCGTTGGTCCATTCTCCCCTGAGAAACCCTGCTTTTCGTATGGTTCCCTCTCTTTTGAAACCTGCTTTTTCCAGAGCTTTTTGAGAAGCCTTGTTTCTTAGTCAGTCATCGCCTGTATTCGTGCAATGTCTCTGGAAAGAAACAGACAATCCACAATCAATTGGACAGCCTCGGTTCCGTATCCTTTTCCTCTCTCGCTGGGAATCAAGCTGTAGCCGATTTCCATCATTCTGCTCGGTTGAGCAAGCCAGAGTGCCATGAAACCTATTTTTGTTTTGTCTTTCCTTTCTATTATGAAACGTTCTCTCTCGCACAGGATTGCCACCTGTGGCGGATTATCTAAGGCTTTCAGTCGTTCGGTTTTGGATTTTTGCGCACCGAGAGGCTCGTATTCGCCCCAGTAATTGATGTTGTTGAAACATTCGGTGGCGAAATCTAAGTCGCCTC
This sequence comes from Candidatus Bathyarchaeota archaeon CG07_land_8_20_14_0_80_47_9, assembly GCA_002779555.1. Taxonomy (GTDB): domain Archaea; phylum Thermoproteota; class Bathyarchaeia; order Bathyarchaeales; family Bathycorpusculaceae; genus 20-14-0-80-47-9. The sequence continues at coordinate 2,469 of PEWI01000239.1, forward strand.
TTTCCATCACTCTCAAATTCACTTTCTTGCCTTCAAGCAATCCGCGTCACCTTTCGCTATGTCTTTCGACCCAGTTTTTATGACTTGTGCCGAGAATGGTACAGTGCATTATGGAGCCGTGATCTGATTTGTGGCAGGGTCACTGAGACTTGAATCTGCATCCAAGTGGAGACGTCTTCCGCAATCACTATTTCTCTGTCATCTGGAAACCGCGTGACGCGATAAGCAATAATAACTTACACGTTCAATATTATGTAGAGGCGTCGCAGAATGAAATACGAAATAAAATACAAACCTGCCTATTCCATGCTCGTAGTCTCTCTTGAAAAGGGCGAGACAATCACGGGAGAAGCCGGGGCAATGACATACATGGATACGGCTATAGAACCGCACACGCGAAAAAGGGAAAAGAGTCTTCTGGGCAGTTTGGGCATGTCAATCATCGGCAGGCAATCTTTTTGGGTGAACGACTATACCGCTGTAGCAGGTCCCGGAGAAGTGGGGCTTGTTTCTGCACCTGTCGGAGACATAGAAACGCTGGAGGTCAAGCCGAACCAAGGCTACATAATACAGAAGTCTGCCTACATAGCTTCTACGCAAAACGTGGATCTCGACATAAAATGGGAGGGCTTCACTAAGGGACTGTTCGGGCAAGGACTGTTCATGATAAAAGTGACTGGCAATGGGATGCTCTTCATAAACACTTTCGGAGCTGTGGATAAACACACATTGAAGCCTGGACAGACCATGATTGTCGACAATTTCCATCTGGTAGCCTTCAGCGACACATGCAACTACAAAGTGACCAAATTCGGCGGCCTGAAGGAAACTCTGTTAGGCGGAGAGGGTCTGGTAACTCAGATTACAGGTCCAGGTGATATTTACATACAGACAAAGAATCTGAAAGAATTCGTCGATTGGTTATGGACGTTGATAGAACCACGAGTTCAGTCAAGAGCACGCTAGCTCAACATTTGTCAGCGATAGAGATGTCTCCCGCAACTCCCCTGTTTTTTCAGTCATAGAAGTTTTGCGATTTCAACGATGTCAATCTCTTCAGAAAACGCAAGTAACCGATGGGGCTTCTGGT
>PEWI01000146.1:0-2619 GCA_002779555.1 Candidatus Bathyarchaeota archaeon CG07_land_8_20_14_0_80_47_9
GCATGGGTCTTGACTGGCTTTCAATTCTTGTCGCAATCGGTGCTGTACTCTGGGTAGCCAACGACATACCGCCCTTCCTGCTCGTGGCTTCAAGGACGTTCTTTGCCATGTCATTCGACAGAATGCTACCTGAAAGCTTTGCATACGTCAGCGAAAAATGGCACGCCCCAGTCTGGGCGATAATCGTCACCGCCGTGGCTGCAATACCTGCGTGCATTGCTGAATCAAACTTCGCAGGGCTAGGCGGTTACCTAGGATTTGCTGGTGTAGTCGGAACTGACATATACGACGCATTCTTCCTGACGCTGTTCTGCATATCCGCCATGCTGTTGCCACTGCGAAGAAAAGAAATCTACGAGCGCGCTGCCGTCAAGCATTCTACAGGCACCATTGTCGCACTTGGTGCGTTGTCCACAATAGGAGCTGGATGGTGCCTTTGGGTATTCTTGGATCAATCTTTCGGCTGGATCTTCCCAGGAAGCGGTCTGAAAGGTTCATTCGGAGACCCGACGATGGATTGGGCAAGTTGCATAGGCTTCTTCGGGCTCATCATAGTAGGCATCGTCATCTACCTCTACTACCGATACAAGAACCAAGCTCGCGGAGTTGACATGCGAACACTCTTCCTGACAATCCCGCCAGAATAGCAAAAACCCCCCATTTTTTTTCTTTTACGTTGAACAGGGTGGCATTATGGACGAACTAAACCTCATGGTCGATTTGGTTGAAGAGCAAATAGTCAGGGGAAACTTGCGATGGCTAGCCAACTTTAGTGAAATACACAGAAACTATCAGCTCGGAGACTTGAAAATCCAGCTATACGCTTTTGGGGGCCTTGAGGAAAAGGGCTTCCTCCTTTCAAGACTGTTCTCGGCTCTTGTGACACCGAAGTACAAAGTGCACTTGGTGACTTGTACATCCTCAGAATTCAACGACCAATCGTTGAGGAAACTGGTTACTACTTGCAAGGGAAAGTTTAGTAAGGAAGATTGGATTTTTCTTGCACTCATTCAAGACAAGCCCATTGAAAGATCATTGAAGAAGACAATTGAGAGTCTGGGCGACCGTACCGTTGGCATCGAGGCCTACAGCCTAGCTTCAAAAGAACGCGTAGTATCGGAAAACGTACTTGGAAAGGGATTTGAGAAACAGCTGAAGCTCAGCTCACCGGTCTTCGAGGCTTTTGACCTGCCCGACTACGTTAAGAGCTTCACTTTAGTTTTCGCTATCAGCACACTCTTTTTATTCACACTTCAACTGTTTTTCGCGATACCCGTTTTTAACCTGTCAATTGTGCCAGTAACATTGATGCTGCTTTTTCTTTTTTCGATAATTGTCGGACACGCCCTCTATAAATCCCGTTTCAAAACCACGCTGCAGTTAACGACCGAAGGTTTTGACGTGCGTAAAGGCAAATCCAGTGTGACGAAGAAATGGGCAGATTTCAGAGATGCGGCAATATACATCACGCCAAGGCGTGAAACTTGCATCAGATTGTATGGCAGGGACGAAACGTTTGACCTTCCGCTTTCACGTGTTGGGCTTTCGAGAAAAGAAGCGTACAGTATGATTAAGCAAATGCTTAGATGAAAATGCCACTGCTATCCGATTAGAGGTGTTTCAACAGCTATGTTCCACCAAGGTTTGTCCCACTTCTTGTCAATCTTCGGCAGATGATTCAGCAGCTCGTTGATTCTGCTCGTGACTATCGTGATTTCGTCTTGTTTCATCCACTTTGACAGGATTTCGGTTCGTTGCACTAGATTTTGAAGATTCAAGGTGACTGTTAAAGCCAGTTTCTTGTCTTTGTCCAGAGTCTTCCGCATCTTGTCCCTGTCAATCTCCTCTCTTCCTTTGCCTATTTGGTGGTCGAGGAAAACTGCGCAGACGTCTTTCATGTCTTTTTCTTCCATTCCCAGAACAACCTTGTCTGGAGAATAGTAGTTGTAAGGCAAGATCCTGAACTCTTGGCCATGCTCTTTGAGGACGTGAATGTCCGCTCTTGGGAGGTCCATGATGAACTGCGACTTGGACAGTATGAGGTATTCCAAACCAATAGTGTACAGATTGTCTCGCGGATGTTCAAACGAGTCTTTCACCTCAATCTTGTGCCGCAGGTCTATGTAGTCGCAGAAGATGTCCAACACCGTGACGGTTGGAAGCCCTTCCGGCGTAATCCCGTTTACCGTTCTGATCCTGTACCTTTGACCTTGACGCATGCCGTTGAAGAGAATGTCGCTTTTAGTTCTGAAAAACTTGAATTGTGTTCCAAAAGCCTCAGCCATGTTCAGAAGTAGCTTGCAGAAGTTTGAGCCTTGACTCTTCGGAACTATGAAGTCCGTGTCCTTTAAGCTTCGCGACAGCGCTCCCTTCCCATTGGAATGCTCGCAGTGGACTTTCATAGCTGCGCCACCAAACAAAAGCGCGGGAATAAGCTTGCTGCTGACTTCCTTTTCGTAAGCTTTAGGATGCAACCTACGCATTTCGTGCGCCCTTTGCGAAGCCCAGATAGTGGCAATGGCACATCGCATAGGGAAATATTCCAGGTCAATGTACGAAGGAAGATCAAGCTCGCTCATCATCTTCTTGATATCCACAAGTGAGGTTAAGGGCAGGCCA
>PEWI01000146.1:2644-3616 GCA_002779555.1 Candidatus Bathyarchaeota archaeon CG07_land_8_20_14_0_80_47_9
CCTGATAGAGAACAGCTTTTCCTGAGACCCCCGATGTAGGGTTTGAACAGTCCTTGTCTTTCAAGTTCTTCACATCCGCTCCCAGATTGCCTCAACACATATTTCGATTAGCTCAAAATAATACGTGCAGACAGATTTAAGATTGCTTCCAATAACCTTCAATCCACAAAGCCTAGACGCAAGGATGTCTTTGCACTTCCACGCCAGCGACAAAGGTCACAATCTGACTTAGAACTTTTGACGGGCGGAGCTCCATCAGTCAGTGTTTCTTTCTGACTTTTTCGGTGTTGTCCGCCGTTTTCTTTCGTTTTTTCTTGAAGAACCACGGGAACCTTTCCACATCCTCATATATGGGTCTGGGCATGCGGCCTGAATAGATGTCTGGGTGCCCTTCCGGATTCACCAAGGGATATTTTGGCTTGATGTTTTTAATGGTTATGTGATAGAGCCAATAGACGCTGGCAAAAAAGCCTGCGATGAAAAGTGCCAAAGTCCAGATTGCATTGACAGTTATTGCAATGATTATCGGAAGAGCAAATAGGGGAGCTACAAGTATGAGCCCAACGAGAAATCTGGTCTTCCTCTGCAATCTTCTCCCTTGTTAGAATCATGAGCAGAACTGACTATTACAGTTTACGTATGGACGCATTGCTTGCCAACGAGGTGACAAGTCCCAAGCAACCCAACTGAAAAATGCCAGCGAGCAAACGCTACGCTCATTCGGACTTTGTTCTGTTTCTTATTAAGTAAATGACCAAGATGACTTCCATAACTATGTTTCCTGCTGCGAATATGGCGACGGAGCCTATTTGAATCGAGACTGTGTAGAAGACTAGCAGGCTCAAAAGAACCCAGACAAACATGAAATTCTTCACAAGATTACCTACGTTGACTGGTTCTTGTTCACCGTTCTTGCATCTTTTGCGGCTGTCTGCATAAAGATAGATGCTGACCAGCGTGAGGAAGATACTG
>PEWI01000163.1 GCA_002779555.1 Candidatus Bathyarchaeota archaeon CG07_land_8_20_14_0_80_47_9
AAAGCCACTGTTTTTAAACAGTGGTAGTTTACCACAGCTTCTTCAACACGGACAACGCCGCGATAACGAGAAAGGCTATTCCAGCCCACCACATGCTCCTCGTGAAAAACCAAACTACGACAGCAACGATAATGGCTGGTATGAGAATCAAGACTAGGCGAATGATGAAGATAATTATCAGCCCAAGGACTATCAAGCCGATAAACCCTATAACGTCGTAGCCAAACAGACCCAAGGACTGACCCTTCTCAACAAGATATCTCTTCATATCGGTAATAACATTTTTGCTCAAAGCCCAAAAGAATTCTTAAAAGTGACTACCCACATTCTAGAAATGATGAAAATGAAGATAGCAGTTGTAGACCACGTCCACTTAGAGGAGGAGCACATCAAGAAATTGCAGGCGCTCGGCGACCTGCAGGTTTTTCAAAACCCGCCCAAAACGCCCGACGAACTGAAAGAAAGGATAAAGGAAGCTGACATCGTAATAGTCGGCTGGAGCGACCTGACCAGAAACATCATTGATTCCGCCAAAGAACTCAAGATGATATCGATATGGGCTACCACATGTCACTACGCCGACCTTGAGGCAGCCAAAGAAAAGGGAGTTGTCGTCACACATGTTCCCGGTTACGCGACGGAATCAGTTGCTGAGCACACTTTTGCCTTGTTGCTGGCAGTGATCAGAAAATTGCCGTTGGCTGACAAGCATGTCAGGAATGGTGACTTCGATTGGAGACCATTCGCAGGTAGGGAGCTGGCGGGGAAAACCCTAGGGGTGATTGGCACGGGCGTCATAGGCTGCCGAGTCGCTGAGATAGCCAGGGTTTTCAGAATGCAAGTTTTGGGCTACGACAAGTACCCCAACCTGAAACGGGCAGAAGAAATCGGGATAAAACACGTCGACCTCAAAACGCTGCTAAAGGAAAGCGACGCCATAACTCTGCACGTTACTCTAACATCGGAAACAGAGGGACTGATAGGCGAAAAGGAAATCGAGGCTATGAAAAACCGCGCTGTCATAATTAACACGTCCCAAGGCAAAGTAATTGACGAAAATGCCTTGTTCGACGCACTGAAGTCAGGCAGGATTTCTTTCGCCGGCCTAGATGTGCTCGAAAGCGAACCGCCAAGCAAAGATAATCCTCTGTTCAAACTTGACAATGTGATACTTTCTCCTCACATCGGGTTTCACACCGTCGAGGCGGCGAAGAGATGCACTGACATTTGCATCGATAATGTTGTGAAGTTTTTAGAGGGCCACGTTCAAAACACCTGCTAGCAACAGCAAAGAGGCAGAAGGTGAATTGAAATGCACTTAACGAAAGACGAAGAAAGAATCCTCAAAGGCGAATACGGAGAAGGAACGCAAAAAGCAATGGAATTGCTCGTGGCAATAGGAGACGCCTATGACGCTGAGAAAATGATTCCCGTAAGCCGCGCTCACGCCGCTTCAAGCGGACAAGAAGGAGACCTTTACTTCGTCGAACTTCTGGCTAACGGAGGAGCCCGCTGCAAGGTGCCCACCAGCACAAACCCTGTGTATGACATTGAATATTTCCACAACTTGTTTGATTTTATTCCGAAAGACGAGGCTGAAGTTGCTCGGAGAGTGATGGAAGCCTACAAGCGAGTAGGCGCGACACTCAGCTGGAGTTGTGTACCCTACTTGGCAGAGAACATCCCACTGTACGGCGAAACCGTTGCCTTCTCGGAGTCAAGCGCTACACCCTACGTAAATTCTGTTATAGGCGCGAGAACAAATCGGGAAGCAGCCCAAAGCGCGTTGGCCGCAGGCGTGGTCGGCAAGACTCCAAAGTATGGGCTACTTGTCAAGGAGAACCGGAAAGGCACGCATTTGGTCAAAGTGCAAACAGCATTGAAGGACGAGTTCGACTACACCCTTCTGGGATACTACGTTGGCAAGCAAATAGGATATGGAACTCCCGTTTTCACTGGCGTAACAAGACAGCCGAGCACGGAGGAACTCATAAACTTCTGCGCAATGTCAAACGTGTCCGGAGCCATATCCATGTTTTACATTCCCGGCTTTACCGTTGAAGCTCAAACCGTCAAAGAGGCCTTTCAAGGCGACGCCCCACAGGACAAAATCACTGTAACCAGCCGCGAACTCAAGAGGGCTTGCGAAGAGCTTCAGACGACAAGCGGCAAAATAGACTTCGTCATGCTTGGATGCCCACACTACACGCTCAAACAGGTGAAGGAAGTCGCTAGGCTCCTAGAAGGTAAAAAGATACACGACGGTGTTTCGTTTTGGGTTTGCACGTCAGCCACGACCAAGATGTTGGCAGAAAGAACGGGGTATGTGGATATTATCGAGAGAGCTGGCGGGCACGTTGTAGTCGACACGTGCATAGATGAACCGTGCTGGATTGCATACAAGAACAAGGTGGGCATGACGGACTCGCCTAAATGCGCCTACTACAGGAGATTCAAAGACGTCATAGTTTCCAGATTGCAGGACTGCATTGAAGCCGCGATCAAGGGGAAGTGAATGAAAAGCTCTGAAACCGTCTTGAAATGTCACAAAATCATAGGCGGCCGCGGCGAGGGTGAGGCTCTGGTTTCGCATGAATCTATCTGCTTCTACCTGACAGATCCCAAGACAGGCGTAGTTAGAGAGAAAGGTCACGAGTTGGCTGGAAAGAATCTTGCAGGTAAGGTGCTTGTGTTTCCGTCTGGAAAGGCCAGTTCGGTGGTTCAGATAGACGGCCTCTTCAAGCTGGCTTCGCATAATGTTGCTCCGAAAGCGATGATTGTTAAGGACGTGGAAACTGTGCTTGTTGTCAGTGCGTTTATGGTGAAGGTTCCTCTGGTAGACAGGTTGGAAAGGGACCCGTTTGAAGCCATACAGACTGGCGACTTCGTGAAGGTAGATGCCGAAAAGGGGACAGTCACGATCAAAAGACAGTAATCATAGCCCAATCATGGCACGGTCTATGCGACGTGTTCCAAACATGTTCTAATTCGCCTCATTCCATCCTCAAGCTGTTCGTAAGAGACAGAGTATGATATTCTGAGATGTCCTTCGCCAGCCTTGCCGAAGCCAGAGCCAGGAGCAGTGACCACTCTAGCTTCCTTCAGCAAATAGGACGCGAATGCCTCGTCGGACTTTTCGAAGCTTGAGAAGTCTGGAAAAACGTAGAATGCACCTTTTGGCACAGTATAGAACAGAGATCTAATCTTGCCAAGTTCACTAAGCACGAGCTTTCTTCTCCTGCTGTATTCGGCCACCATTTCCTGAACGCAATCCTGTGGGCCCACCAACGCGGCAACAGCTGCCTTCTGTGAAATTGCGTTTGGACATAAGACAGCGTAGTAATGTAGTTTGCGCAAGGTTGCTGAGAGCTTCTCTCCAGCCGCCACATATCCAATCCTCCACCCGGTCATGGCATACGCTTTTGAGAAGCCGTTCAATGTTATCGTTCTGTCTTCCATG
>PEWI01000199.1 GCA_002779555.1 Candidatus Bathyarchaeota archaeon CG07_land_8_20_14_0_80_47_9
GCAGTTGTTCGGTTTCGCCACGAACAACTTATTTGTGTCGTCCTTGCCGAAAACCCCATGCGGACAGAACTTGAGGCACTGAGGATCACCTTCACAGAAATTGCATTTGCCATAGTCGACGGTAGGGCACCAAGGTATTTTCTCTCTTGGAACTCCCATGTAGGTTTCTTCACTCATTTTTGTGTTTCCTCCAATGTCTTTTTGACAACTGCAACTGCCTCTTGTGTTGTCATGTTCCTGATGTCAATGGGGATTAGATCCTTGTTAACATCAAGTCCAGCGTTTGCGAAAGAATCCTTGAAAAGCTTTTTCTGCATTATAGGCGCACAGCCTGCCACCATGTACTTTCGATCTTTCTTGAGGAACTCTGCTAGGAACCGTTCACCGTCTTCATCACACAACATCGGATGAATGAAAGCATACTCAACTGGGTATTCTACTCGGATTATGTTTATGAAATCCCACATGTCCATCTTCGAAAACCCAGGACATTTTCCAGTGCAAACACAAAAGATGAAACCTATTTTCTTGTCCTCTGTTTTCTCCAATTCAGACACCAACAGCGTTGATATGGACATGTGAGATGACAATATTTAAATATTGCTATTGACCTAACGATGTTCATGCATTCAAAGAAGGGCAGTCAGCTTAGGTTCAAGGCAAAGATTTTCAACGCTCTCTCCGATCCGGCGAGACTTGATATAATTGAGTTCTTGCGTGCAGGGGAAAAATGTGTTTGCGAGATAGTCCCTCAGGTAGGTTTGATTCAACCCGTGGTTTCGAGGCATCTTAAGATTCTCAAGGATTGTGGGCTTCTGAAGTACAGGAAGGAAGGCAACCGGCGACTTTACTCAGTTGCAGATCCCAGGATATTCGAGATAATCGATGCCGTGGATTCAGATTTAGTCGATGCTCTTACGAAACGCATCATTGAACAAATAGCTTGATTGGGGTGATAGATAATTGCAGAAGATATTAATTGGTGTTGATGGTTCAGAACATTCGAAAAAGGCGTTAGCGGAAGCAATCAAGATTGCAGAGAAGTTTGGGGCTGAGGTAACTGTTGTTAGCGTTTTTTACCCTGCACCTACACCCTCTGCTCACGATTTCAGCCATAGGATTTTGGAAGATGCTAAGGCCGTCTTAGAATATGAAAAGGTAAAGTACAAACTCATCTCGGTCACGAGTGCCAATCCTTCCAAGGTCATTACGGACATGGCTAGAGACGGGAAGTTTGACTTGGTTGTGATCGGAAGAAGAGGAGTCGGTGCTGCTCATGAGTTAGTTTTAGGAAGCGTATGCAATAGAGTATCTTGCGAATCTCCTGTAAACGTACTTATAGTAATGTAGTTGTCAATGGCAAGAGGGCAAGGCTTTGACAGAGGAACAAGCGTATGTTAAACACGAAGCAGCTCTAGGGCTTTTTGAGAAATACTTGACGCTTTGGATAGCAATATGTATAATTGTTGGCTTACTCATTGGACGCTTTTTGCCACAGTTTGGGCAGTTTATGGATTCTCTCAAGTTTAACCAGTTGTCTATTCCTATAGGAATCCTTTTGTTTTTTATGATGTATCCCACGGTTGTAGGCATACGGTTCAGCGATATTAGACAGGCCGCCAAAAGCCCGAAACCATTACTCGTTACGATAATTGCCAACTGGGTCATAGCTCCACCGTTAATGACGCTTTATGCAAACACCATGTTGGCTGGAAATCCTCAATACATTGCAGGCACCATACTCTTGGGCTTATCACCATGCACCGCTATGGTTATGTGGTGGATGTTTCTCGCAAAAGGCGACATGGCACAAGGCTTAATCAATACGTCAATCAATGCTCTGCTGATGCTTGCTCTCTATGCTCCACTTGCGGCTTTTTACTTGGGCGTCAGCAGCATCCTAGTCCCATGGGATTTGATTGCTACTAGCGTTCTGATTTTCATAGCGTTGCCAGTCGCGGCAGGAGCAGTTTCTCGCAAATTAATACTGAAGAATAAGGGCGAAGGCTGGTTTAACAATACGTATATCCCCAGCCTCGGAAAAATATCCGTCATTGCATTGCTGACAACCCTTATAGTCTTATTCTCATTTGAGGGCGAAATTATTCTAAATAATCCTCTTTTAGTCGCTTATCTCGCAGCGCCGAACCTAATGCATTATGCCACAATGATTACATGGACCTACCTTCTCGGCTACTTTCTAGGTTGGAATTACGAAACCGCCATCGACACCACACTCATAGGCAGCAGCAGTCACTTCGAAGTCGCCATCGCCGTAGCCACAACCCTTTTTGGAATCGGCTCTGGTGCAGCACTTGCAACAGTAATCGGGCCGCTGATGGAGGTTCCTCTAATGCTTTCTCTGGTCAGACTTGGTTTGCGAACCAGAAAATACTTCCCGCGAAAAAAGCACTAGCGCGCATTGCAAGAGAGGAGCAACTAGATTAAGTTTGGGAATGGTGTTTGGTCGACGCCCTTGCCTCACTTTAGATGAATGCCGCAGATACTTGCGAGGCTTTTCATTGTTCCTGAGTAGGAGTAGGATCATATGAGGCTAGGAGTTCCACTCTATGAACAGACTACGGATTTCACGTGTGGCGCATGCGCAACTCTTATGGTGTGGAAATACTTCGATAGAAATGTGCAGCTTTCCAAGCGAAATGAATTCTCGGTCTGGACAGAGATAGTTGCCTTACCTTTCAAATTCTCGTCGCCGTATCGAATTGCAGCGTTCTTCATCAAGAAAGGGTTTGAAACGAGACTGCTAATGAGTCAGGGAATTAGTGGCGAAGGCAAAATACTGCTCGAATGTTGCCAGACCGACCCTGCGGAAAGAAAGCTTTTTCTCGATTTCTTCATAGCACACAATAGGATACTGAAAAGGCATATCACTTCAGCTATTCTTGACAGAAACCCAACACTGCTCGATATCAGAAGGGCGTTATCCAATCACAGCCCCGTAATTGCACTAGTAGATTCCTACTACACTTCCAAAGCAAGAGGAGCAAGAAATCCACCCCATCTACCCCACTGGATTGTCATAAGAGGGTATGAGGGCGAGAAATTCCACGTCAACGATTCAACCCATGAAAGTGGCTTGGAGACAGGAAAAATGGTCATGAAAGGGCATCTCCTCAAGAAGGCCATGGATACTTATTCGAGGTTCGGCTGGCCCTCTGCGCTAATAGTTGTGGGATTGAGGAAAGCGAATTGATTCCATGGCTATTTCGTGCAAGCCCTGTAGAATGAATCATTGACATCCATTGTAACGTTGCTGTCAGATCGTCCAGTACGAACAAACAGTCAAATCCTTTCTTTCAAGTTGGGCTTTGAGAAAATCTATTATCTCTTTGTCTTCTATGCATCTGTTCCCTTTTCTGTCTTTTCGTATTGGAATACCTGTTTCCCGCAGTCTGTCTTCTCGTGGGAAGTCAA
>PEWI01000041.1 GCA_002779555.1 Candidatus Bathyarchaeota archaeon CG07_land_8_20_14_0_80_47_9
GTCGCCGCCGTAGACGGCATGATCGTGAACTTCGGAGAAACCGTGAGCTTTAAGATTGGCAAGGGAAAAGCTCAGCAAGGCTTGACAAACTTTTTCTGAAGAATTTTTAACCACAAGGCACGTATAGTAGCCAGTGAGGATGCAGGGTTCATGCGAATCGTGCTCAAAATAGGCGGGTCAGTCATTGCCTCACCAATCAACCCAGACCTGATCGCGCAGTACATTGCACTTTTGAAGGATTTGCGGGCGAAAGGGCATGAAGTTGCAGTGGTGGTTGGCGGCGGAACACTTGCAAGAGAGTTCATAGGCATTGCCAAGCAGCTGAAACTTCAAGAAGAAGCGCAAGACAAGATTGCCATATCTGTGTCAAGACTCTTCGCCCAGCTCTTCTTGGAGAAACTCGGAGACATCGGTTGCGGTGCCGTGCCCTTAACGATTGAAGAAACCGCGAAATGCTTGAGCAAGGGAAAGGTTGCGGTCATGGGCGGTTTGAAGCCTGGCATGACTACGGACACGGTTGCGGCACTTATTGTTAAGAAGGTGAAGGCTGACCTGTTGGTCAAGGCGTCAGATCAAGACGGGGTTTACGACAAGGATCCTAGGAAGTATTCTGACGCTGTGAGGTTTGATCATCTGAGCTTTGAAACACTGTCCCTAGTATTCACCAAAGACAAGCATGAAGCGGGAATCCACCAGATTCTTGACCCTGAAGCGATCAGACTGTTGCGAAGTAGGAAAGCCAAGGTTGTTGTCGTCAACGGTTTCAGGCCTGAGAATGTTATGACGGCTGTTGATGGCAAGCGCGTCGGAACCTTGATTGATTGAACTAGTTTTTCGTTCAGCAACGCTTAAATATCACTGTTGATATCGCTGTCGATATCAATAACGATATCAATGGTGATAAAGCATGTTTGAACACAGAAAACATTGGATGAGACACACCGCAATGGTTCCGAAAGGATTCATTCGGTATCAAGTCCTCGAATCTCTGAGCGAGAAACCAATGTCAGGCTCAGAAATAATAAACGAAGTTGAAAGCAGAACAAACGGGCGCTGGAAACCAAGCCCAGGTTCCGTCTATCCTCTCTTGGCGTGGCTGCAGGACAACGGCCACGTCAAAGAGCTACCGATGAACCAAAGCGAAATGAAACGCTATGATCTCACCGAAAGCGGGAAAGCTCTGTTAAGCGAGCAAAAGAAGATTTTTGAGGAACAAAGGAAAATGATAGATGAGCAAAGAAAAAAGTACGCGAAACTCAGAAAAGAAGCAGGATTCTTCGCTCCCCTATTCATGGGAGCGCCTTGGTTTGGTCCGCCATCAGAAGAAACAGCTGGACTGCGCCATTCAGTGCGGAAGCTTGCTGAAGCCTTCATCGAACTGGGCATAAGTTTGGAAGAGCATTTTTCGAAACAGGCCGTGGAAGAAGCTCAGAAAGCTTTAGAAGAGACTGCTGAAAAGCTTGATAAGATAAACCAGAAATTGAAGGGGATGCAAGATGAGTGAAGAAGTAATCAAGGCTGAAGGGTTGACCAAGGTCTTCAACAAGCACTTGACAGCCGTGGACCACGTGGACTTCAGTGTGAAACAGGGCGAAATCTTCGGCTTCCTAGGACCTAATGGCGCCGGAAAAACTACCACAATCAACATGTTGATAACTATCTTGAAGCCTACTGAAGGCAAAGCCTCTGTTTTAGATTTTGACATTGCAAAACAAGACAATGAAGTTAGGAACGTGATCGGGGTCGTGCCGCAGGATTACACTGCTGACGAAGACCTAACGGGTTTGGAAAACGTACTTCTGTGCGCTGATCTGTACGGGATTCCGCGGAGCATTGCAAAAGAGCGTGCAACAGATCTGTTGAAACTTGTTGAGCTAACTGATTTCAAGGACAAGAAGGTTCAGACTTTTTCTGGTGGAATGCGTCGGAGACTCGAGCTGGCGTGTGGGCTAATCAACAGGCCGAAAGTGCTCTTCTTGGATGAGCCCACGCTGGGCTTAGACGTTCAGACCAGGACTGCAACCTGGAACTACATCAGAAAGCTGAAGAAGGAATATGGCATGACGCTTTTCATGACTACCCACTATCTTGAAGAGGCGGATGCTCTCTGCGATCGCGTGACGATAATTGATCATGGAAAAATAGTTGTTATCGGCGCGCCTGAAGAGCTGAAGCATGGCTTGGGCGGCGACGTTATAACGTTAGGCATCAGAGAAGATGATGACGTTAGCGAATTGATCAGGAAAGTTGAGCATGTGAAAGATGCGAAGAGGGAAAACGGCTCATATCGAATCAAGGCCGAGTATGGAGAAATAACGGCTCCCTTCATTATTGAAGCCCTGCGGAAGAAAGGGTATACCGTGACGAAACTTTCGCTTACAGAACCCACATTGAACGAGGTCTACCTAGAATACACAGGCAAGTCTATGCGTGATGCAGAAGAGTCCAGAGAGGCTTTTGCTGCGCAAAGGATGACTATGAGGAGGGCCCGGCAATGAGCGAATTGAACGACAATTCCAAAAGCAAATTACACGGTCTCTGGGCCTTGACAAACAGAGACCTTAAGAAATGGTACAAAGCACCTGTAATATTCTTGCTTTCTATAATTCAGCCGATTCTTTGGATGGGGCTGCTTGGAAAAGCAATGAACATCGGCGCCATATTCTCGGGCGGCACATTCACTGTGCCTTCGCTGACCCCGCCTTTGACTCCGTCTCAGCTTCAACAGTTGGGAAGTTACTTTGCAGGGTTGCAAACGAGTATCTTGCAAGGCGCCTTTAACACAACTGATTACTTCTCTTTTATGGCGGTAGGCATGATTTCCTTCACAGCCCTTTTCACAACAATGTTCAGCGGTATGTCCGTGGTTTGGGACAGACGCTTGGGCTTTCTGAACAAAGCTCTCAGTACGCCCGTGTCTAGAGCAGTAATAATATTCTCCAAAGTTCTTTCCGCGACATTGCGATCAATGTTCCAAGCCGGCTTGATAATACTCATTGCGGTGGCATTCGGTCTCCAGTTTGGGGCGGGCTTCAGTCCACTTTACGTACTGGGTGTTTTCGCGATTATGTTTCTAATATGTGTGGGCCTGTCTTCGATCTTCATAGCAATCACCATAAGGTCAACGCGAATAGAGACCCCGATGGCTGTTGTCAACCTGATAAACCTGCCACTGATGTTTGCCAGCAATGCCTTCTTCCCGATAAAGTTCATGCCTGACTGGCTGCAAACAATAGCGAAGGTCAACCCGTTAACCTACACCACCGACGCAGTAAGACAACTCTTGATATTCAGCACTGATTGGACACAACTTGCTCTGGACTTTGCATACGTTGGAGTGTTTGCGGTGATAGCTGCAACAATAGGTATAGTCCTCTCATGGAGATTCCTAAGCAAGTAAGCAAATATAAGAATGTGGAGATGATATTTGGTGACGACGATTGTCGAAGCGGTCAACCTGAAGAAAACTTACATGCTTGGTAAGGTTCCGGTCAACGCCTTGCGCGGCGTGAACCTGAAGGTTGAAAGTGGCGATTTCCTTGCCGTTCTCGGCCCATCTGGGAGCGGCAAAT
>PEWI01000214.1 GCA_002779555.1 Candidatus Bathyarchaeota archaeon CG07_land_8_20_14_0_80_47_9
CTTGGAAGAGAAGCCGGAAACAGGAGAAAAGGCATAATGTCCGTCGTCAAACACTTCATAACCGAATCCCTAAAAAGGACAGAAATGGACGAGTTTCTGCAGCAAAGACTTGAAAGAGCCGGATACGGCGGAGTAACCATTTCAAAAAGCCCGCTTGGAACCCACATAGTCATCTACGCAATGCGCCCGGGCGTGGTGATAGGACGCGGCGGAGAAACGATAAGAGAACTTGCCGCAGTTTTGGAAGAGAAATTCAAAGTTTCCAACCCGCAAATATCGGTTTCTGAGATAGAAATCCCCGAGTTTAACGCTCACGTCGTCGCTTCACGTGTGGCGGCATCATTGCAGAAAGGCATACATTTCAGACGCGCCGGATTCTGGGCATTGAACCAAGTCATGGAAGCTGGAGCCCTTGGCGCGGAGATCATCGTAAGCGGGAAGCTGAGAACTGAAAGGGCGAGATATGAAAAGTTCAAGGCAGGGTACTTGCCGAAATGCGGAGAACCCGCGCTTAAGTACTTGCGGAAGGCCGTAGCCCACGTTCAAATGAAGCCTGGCATGTTCGGCATAAAAGTCAGAATTATGCCTTCAGACGCCGTGTTTCCAGACAGAATCAAGATTTCAACGGAACTGCCTCCTGAAGAAAAAAAGAAAGCAGAAGAGCCGACAACTGAAGCGCCGCCAGAAGAGAAGGCAGAAGAGGCAACTGAGGAAACAGCAGGCGAAGAAAAAGAGAAGGAGGCTGAAAAGTAGTTGCCCCTAATGCGAGTCAAAGAGATCAGAGACATGTCTTCTGAGGAAAGAATGAAAAGACTCGGCGAATTCAGAACTGAACTCCTCAGATTAAGAACCATGATCAACGCAGGCGGCACCATAGAAAACCCAGCCAGAATAAGAGAATTGAGGAAGACAATTGCCCAGATATTGACGATAGAAAATGAACAAAAACAAGAGCTCAGAAAGGCTGAGACAAAGGAGAAGACGAAGAAATGAAGGTGACTCCAGACATAATCCGCGGCGAATTCATCGGAACTGAAGCCAAAATTGCCAAAAGCAAAGATCCAAGCTGCGCTGGAGTGTCTGGAAGAATAACAGATGAAACGCGGAAGACTTTCACGATATCGCATGAAGGAAGAAGAAAAACAGTCATAAAAGACTTGGCCGTTTTTCATTTTCGGTTTTCTGACGGAACAGTTGTTGAAATCGACGGTGGACTTCTCATGGGAAGACCTGAAGACCGTCTCAAGAAGCACATCAGGAGATTATGGTAATGTCGTTGACTTTTAAGAAGCCCAAGAAGACGTGTAACGACAGAAATTGTCCCTTCCACGGAGACCTCCCGGTAAGGGGCCACGTGTTCGAGGGTATAGTGGCCAGCGCGAAAATGGACAAGACAGTCGTCGTTGAACGCGATTACCTCTATTTTGTTCCTAAGTTCAAAAGGTACGAAAGAAGACACAGCCGAATTCCTTCACACAACCCACCTTGTATAGACGCGAAAGAAGGAGACCGCGTGAAAATCGCTGAGACGCGACCAGTGAGCAAAACCGTGTCGTTCGTCGTGGTTGAGAAAGTAGAGGAGAAGTGAGAATGGCTGCTAAGGCAAAACACAGAGCGCTAGTCGCAAAGGGCATGCTTGGACATGGACCCAAAATCTCCAGAGGACTTCAGCCACCCGCAGTCCTGAGATGCGCTGACAACAGTGGGGCGAGGGACTTGAAGCTAGTTCAAGTTTTTGGCTACAAAGGAAGACTGCGGCGCTACCCACGGGCCGCGGTTGGCGACAAGATCACTGTGTCAGTCAAACATGGAACGCCAGACATGCGGAAAAAGATGTTCCAAGCAGTAATCGTGAGGCAGAGAAAACCCTTCAGAAGGGTTGACGGCGTCTGGGTTCAATTCGAAGACAACGCTGCAGTAGTAATAACGCCAGAAGGAGAGATGAAAGGCTCACAAATACGCGGACCAGTGGCAAAAGAAGCTGCTGAAAGATGGCCGAGAATAGCAAGCGCCTCCAGCATAATAGTGTAAAAGGATGATGAACATGCAAACCGCAAGACCAGTAACCAAACCAACAAAACAAAGAAAAATGCTTTTTCAGGCACCAGCCCACATACGCCACAAACTGTTTGCAGCCTCCCTTTCAGCAGAACTGAGAGCCACACACGGCGCTAAAACGTTCCCTGTTAGGAGCGGCGACACTGTCCGCATCATGCGCGGCGACCACAAGGGATTCGAGGGAAAAATCACCCGCGTAGACATGAGAAAATTCAGAATCTACGTTGAAGGCCTCACACGGGAAAAAGTTGACGGAACCACCGTCTTCGCCCCCATACATCCTTCTAAAGTCGTCATCACACACCTGAATCTTGACGATAAATGGCGGAAAAAAATTCTGGAAAGGAAGAAGGAACTGCGCAAGAAAGTGGAAGAAGCTGCGGAGAAACCGGCAAAGAAACCTGCGGAAGTTGTAGAGATTAAGGAAAAGGTCGTTGAAGAAAAAGCAGCTGTGGAAGAGAAACCTAAAGAGAAGAAGCCGCGAAGAAAAAGAAAAGTCGCTGAAAAGCCAGCTGAAGAAAAGGAGGAAGAAAAGGCTAAGCCTGAAGAAAAGCTAAAGGCCAAGAAACCAAGAGCCAAGCGCAAGACCGCGAAGAAAACTGAAGGAGGAGCATAGGTTTGGGTAGAAAAGGAGCATCCACTGGACTGAAGCGGAAACCCGCGCCAAGATTCTGGCCCATCCACAGGAAGGAATTCACATGGGTTGTAAAGCCCTCTCCAGGACCACATTCCATCGAAAACTGCCTGCCATTGGCCGTGGTCCTTCGTGATGTTCTGGGATTCGCCAAGACGAGGAGAGAGGCCAAGATGATAGTTTCGAACGGAAAAGTCTGTGTTGATGGAAAAATCGTGCGGAGAGACGACTTTCCAGTAGGGTTGATGGACGTTATCTCCATACCGGACGCTGATAAAGACTTCTCCGTGTTGCCCTCTTACAAGGGTTTAGTTCTTCAGCCGATAAGCAGTGAAGAGTCGAAATTCAAGCTCTGCAGAATAGAGGACAAAAAGGTCGTCGACAACGGACAAGTCCAACTCAACCTCCACGACGGTTCAAACATGCTAATCAAGGTTGCTGACATGAAAAAACCGCAAGAAGACGTCTACAAGACCCTCGACACTCTGAAAGTGAGTCTGCCAGATAAGCAATGTCTCGAACACATAAAAATGAAAGAAAAGGACTTCGCAGTAATCATCGGCGGGAAGAACATCGGAAAAAGAGGCAAAATAGTCGAAATTGAGAAAGCAGAGGGAAAGA
>PEWI01000081.1:0-2019 GCA_002779555.1 Candidatus Bathyarchaeota archaeon CG07_land_8_20_14_0_80_47_9
AAGACCGTTGAGAAGACGATTGATGAGCTGAAAAGACTGTTGAGAAAGCATTGGTCATGTTTCGGCGGCTTCGCATTGAACACTATGCCCTAACCATTAGGTCGTGAACAATATCAGACACTCTTTTGCTGAGAAGGCCCCTACATATAGTTGAGCTCTTGAGAGGCTTTTGCTTGGAATGTTGACTTTTTCTCCATGGTTTT
Organism: Candidatus Bathyarchaeota archaeon CG07_land_8_20_14_0_80_47_9; assembly: GCA_002779555.1. Taxonomy (GTDB): domain Archaea; phylum Thermoproteota; class Bathyarchaeia; order Bathyarchaeales; family Bathycorpusculaceae; genus 20-14-0-80-47-9. Next base: position 204 of record PEWI01000081.1, read on the forward strand.
CACGTAGAAAACTGGTTTATGATAGGGATCTAGGCTTCTATCATAACGCGTTGCTTTTCCTAGATGTGATGCTTGAGGTTTTAATACTCGATGCCATAAACCTATGGCTGTCTCTGAGAAACGATGGATGGGTCTCGCATGGAGAATATCGAGAAGATTCGTGAACAGTTTCCGATAACTGCGCATAAAGTGTTTTTGAATCATGCTGCACAGTCACCCTTTCCGAAACCAGTCGCAGATACCATGCGTAGATGCGTTGACGAAACCTCGAATTTCGGAACTGTCCAAAAGGAGTGGGAGGACCTTGGAAAACCTTTGTTCGCAAAGCTGGTTAACGCGAGAGCTGAGGAAATAGCCGCGGTAGAAAATACTTCCGTGGGTTTGAACATCGCTGCAAATGTGCTTCACGCTCCACGCGGTTCAAAAATCGTAACCACAGACTTGGAATATCCCTCTGTGGTCTATCCTTTTCTGCGGAAAGGTCTAGGCTTGAATTTGCACTACGTGAAGAACACTAACGGGAAAATCTTGCTTGAAGATGTGGAGGAGGCTGTTGACGACAAAACCGCAGCGGTTGCCATAAGCCAAGTTGAATACGCTAATGGTTTCCGTCATGACGTTCGAGCTATAAGCGAAATAGCTCACGAGCATGGCGCATACCTGATTGTCGATGCGATACAGGCAACAGGCGTAATTCTTGTAGACGTGAAGAAAGACGATGTTGACTTCCTCACAGCCGCTTGCTACAAATGGCTCCTAAGCCCGACAGGAGCAGCTTATCTGTACGTCAAAGAGGAACTTGTCGAAAAGTTTGAGCCGCCCTACGCGGGATGGGCGAGCGTTAAGCAGGAAATCTTTAATACTACTGATTTCTGGGACATCTGGAAACTGGAGTTTTCGGAAACTGCAACACGCTTTGAGGTTGGTTCATCGAGCTTCGTAAGTTTCGTAGGCGCAAGAGAAGCGTTGAAAATGTTGCTGGGTGCAGGTATCCCGAACGTTGAAAGAAGGATTCTGAAGCTGACAGATCATCTGATAGAGTCTGTTAAAGACCTGGGATTGAAACTGCAAACGCCAGAAGAAAAACCATACCGCTCTGGAATAGTTAACTTCAGAATCGACAACCCAAAAAAAGGTCGCAGAAGAACTTAACAGGAAAGGAATAATTGTGTCTCCAAGAGCCAACGGAATCAGAGTGTCACCGCACTTTTACAATACGGAAGAGGAAATTGACAAATTGATGCAGGAGATTAGGAAGAGGCAAGGGTAACGATGACTGTTGCCGTCCTATTCGATTTGGAGGACACGCTGGTTCAGACTCCATGGGCAGACCATCAACGTGTGCTAGAGTTCAGACGCGAAACAAGACAAAAACTGATAGGGCTGGGCATCCCACCCAACGTTCTCGAAGGGATAGAGCGAGCTACTATAATGCGTAACAAGGCATCGGAATACGTTGAAAAGAACTTTGCCAAAGCGGGTGCCCAAGGATTCAGACAAGGGATGGAGGAGTTCCTCAGCCGATACGAACTAGACTCAGCTAGGAAGTCACAGCTTTTCCCAGAAACTCTGCAAACACTAGAGAAGCTCAGAGAACTTGGGACAAAGGTGGGACTTGTCACAAACACCTCAGCAAAAGCAGTGAACACTGTTTTCCAGAATCATCGTCTCAAGGACCATTTCGACATTGTCGTGACAAGGGAAAATGTGAGGAAACTTAAGCCTGACCCGGAAGGTATCTTATTGGCGGTTAAGAAACTAGGTGCAACGAACTGCTTCATGGTTGGAGATTTGGTTCTTGACGTGTTAGCTGCCA
>PEWI01000081.1:2062-3364 GCA_002779555.1 Candidatus Bathyarchaeota archaeon CG07_land_8_20_14_0_80_47_9
ACGGCCAGACCCGCAGGATCTTCTGAAAAGCCTGCCAGCTGAGCTTCTAGAGCAAGGCAAGAGGCTTCTTGAAGATGGAGAGGATTTGCAGGCGGATTATGTTGTTCAATCTTTGAGCGAGGTTCCAGCGATTGTTCAGAGGGAAAAATAGTGGTTACAATAGAAAAGGTTGATGAGACCAACAAGCAGCGAGTTATTGATTCCGTCAAGCAGGATGTTATAAAACATGTTTTCGCCTTTTACGACATTCAGCATGACCCAGAACATACGTCAGTTTATGCGGCTTTTGAAGATGAAAAGTTGGCAGGCTACATTCTGACGTACACGGCGACAGATGTTCCAAGCGTGATTCTAGAGGGCGAAAGCGACGCAGCCTCGCAACTGATAGAGTTTGCACCTCGAAACCAGTTCGTTATTCATGCCCCGCTCAGTCTCTTGCCAATCATAAAGCGGAAATTCACAGACGCGAAACATTATGTCGAGGACTGGATGCTGGTAAGAAAGGACGAAGCTAACTTTACCAAGTCTGAGCTTGTGCGTAAGCTGTCGACCGAAGAAGATGCTTCGATGCTTGCTGAGCTATTGTCAACCCGAAAAGATCGGCCAGAGAGAGGGCTGGAGAGATACTTGCGCTGGATTAGTACGCTGCCGCTTTATGGAGTTTTCGTGAATGGTGAATTGGTCTCCTACGCTGGCTCTTTCATTCAGCTGCCACAAGTTTGGATGATAGGCGGAGTCTACACACAACCAACACGAAGGAATAAGGGGTACGCAACGTTGGCAACATCTGCCATAACTGAAGAGGCGCTGGGAAGTGCTGAAGCTGCAGCGTTATTTGTGAGGTCAGACAATTGCCCAGCCGTCAGCGTCTATGAGAAGATAGGTTACGGGAAGATTGGAGAGAAAGTGTGGGTGGACGTAGGAACAGGATTAAGGCCCTAAGGCTAAGGATTCCTTTGCAGAATCTCTCTTAGCAGTCTTATTGCTGACCAAGCTGCAAGAGCGCTTGTTCTTGGATTTTCAGGATGTGGTTCGTTCTCAAATCTCAGAAGCATGTCGCCGTATTTCCATTTGACTTTGACTTCGTGCACATTCCTAGTCACTTTGGGGTCTGAAACTATTCTGACTTTGACTTTCTCAGCCGAGGCAGTTAAAGCTAGGGTAGCCGCGACGTTCAGTTCTCTCGGGAACAATCTGACCGCTTCCTTAGCGTTTCCCTCATACACAAGCTTTTCTTCACGATTGTTCATGTCTAGAACCCTAGGGTTTTTTCTCGTGGTTAGCACAACTTCGCCTATTCCA
>PEWI01000040.1 GCA_002779555.1 Candidatus Bathyarchaeota archaeon CG07_land_8_20_14_0_80_47_9
GGAACACCGCCCATCTCCATAGCGTTTTGCGCCGCTATTTCCAAGATTCTATTCTCGGTTAAGTTATCAATCTTTAGGTAGTACGAAGCAACGTCAATCACCGCCTTCAGCGGAGCCATGCCACAGAACTCTGATCCCACAATGGGCACATTATACCGCGCACATTCTACTTTGAGCACCTCAAAAACGCGATAAAGCGGAGTCTTCTCAAAATCATGAATAGTCATGCCAACCTGAGTCAAGTTCCTCTCCGGAATGAACGCAGCCATAGCCTTAACATTGGAAAAACCGCCCTTCGCCGCGTGCAAGGCCTTCGCAATCTTCTTGGCAACCTTCAGATCAGCCGTTCCTAAATTCACGTTGAAACCCGCCATAACTTTCCGCGCACCCGCAATCGCCGCGCCAAACGAAGGCACAAACTTGGCCGGCCCGAAATCGGGCTCACGCCCAGGCTTGACAATCATCTCTGACAATCGCTCGTACTCGCCCTCACGAATCCAGTCCAAATCCTTCCGCTCAGACCTTGGCTGCGCATCCCCGTAAAGATAGACTGGCACGCCGCACTTGTCAGCCAAACCCTTTCCGAATTTCCTGGCAAGCTCGATGCACTCCTCCAAAGTGACATTCTTCAATGGAATGAACGGGACAACATCAACTGCCCCAAGACGCGGGTGCTGACCCTTGTGCTTCCGCATGTCAATCAACTTCACCGCCATGCAGGAGGCGTTCAGCGCCGCCTCAAGCACGGACTTCTTGTTCCCAACTATCGAGACGACAAGCCTGTTGTAGTAGTTGTCAAAGGTGTAGTCGATCAGAAACGCGCCTTTCGTTTTCTTAACCTCGTCAAGAATCTGGTCAACGACTTTCGGGTCTGAAGTGCTAAAGTTGGGCACGCATTCAACAATTTCTATCAAACCGCACACCAGCTAGACTTACCCGCAGTTCAGAGTAATTAAGATTATCAGCAGAATAATCAAAAGAAATATATACCTTTCATGCAGAAAAGCGCGCGCGACGCGTTAACAACCTGGAACGACAAGGGAGCAGCCATCGAGGATGCAGACCTAGCCTACAAGGAAGCTCAAACCACCTACTACACCGCACTCGGAGACGCAAACAAGATGAACGCCTACGGCTGGATTCTGTTCGGACTAGGCTGGGTGTTCATCGGCCTCGGAATAATCATATATGTCTTCAAAAAACCAAAAGTCGTGCAAAGCTGAATCTGAAAACAGTCATCTCTTTTTTTATTCATGTTTATAAAGCCTCAGCAAGCTCTCTTAAGCGAAGAGGGAAAACAGTGCAGGCAGAACTTGAATTTGAAGTCCCAACATGGAACCAAATCTATGACATGCTTCTGAACATGGCTGAGAAAATCAGAAAAAGCAGATTCAAACCAGACATAATAGTGGGCATCTCCAGAGGAGGATGGCCGCCCGCACGAGTTCTCTCAGACCTGCTGGACAACCCCAACCTCGCAAACGTCAGAGCCGAATTCTACTTGGGAGTAGCAGAAACAAAAGGCGAACCCACCCTAACACAGCCAGTATCGATGCCCGTGGCAAACAAGAAAGTGCTGATGGTAGACGAGGTTGCAGACACCGGCAAGAGCCTGAAGCTGACGAAAGGGCACATCCTTGAGAAAGGCGCCGCACAAGTCAAAATAGCCACAGTCTACTACAAACCATGGAGCATAATCAAACCAGACTACTACGAAAAGGAAACAACCCGCTGGATAGTTTTCCCATGGGAAATAAAGGAAACCATACGAAAAATCCTCAAAAAATGCAAGGAGAAGGAAAGACCCGTAGAAGCGGAAACGGCGAAACTTGAAAAGGCAGGAATATCCGCCGAACTCATAAGAAGATTCTTGAAAGAAATCCGTGAGGAAGCAAATTGCTAGAGCGCGTCGAGGAATTCGGGAAGTATTTGGTAATAACTGGTTTCAGAGGTGTAAAAATCGGGAACGTTGAAGCTTTTTTTAATGCAATCCGCAATGAGAGAGTGCCAAACGTGGAAATCCAGTTTTTCGACGCTCAACTTGTGGCTACTTGGCAGCACCTGTACTTTGCAGTTCTGGATGCGTTGACTGCGTTTAAGAACAGAGAGAACATTTCCAGAAACCTGGCCATGGAAACAATGCTTTACGCCTCCGCACAGCGGCAAATCCGAAAAGCCATGAGACTTCTGGGAATCACGCGCTGCTCGTCTGACATCGCAACGATAATAGTTGCGGACAAACCTGGCAGCGCAAAGACAGCTCTGTTGACGGCTTCCGAAAATGTGCACGCAAACCCTGATGACGTGGTTATTGAATTGACACGAGGCAAGGAGGAAGCCATTCGAAAAGCCTTCGATATCTCAGAGGCAGAACTTGAGGCTACTGGCAAAGGAGACGGCTTACAAGCAGCACTCGTCGACCTTGTTATTGAGCGGATGGCGCTCTTGTCGACTCAACGCTAACTCACAATATCTTCTCCTTCATGACGGACAACACATCATCAGGCTTCAATATGGAAATTCCAGTTAGCCCGCCGACTACTTCAACCAGCAGAATCTTGTCAGGCTTGGTCAACTTGACCTTCTGCTTGATGTTCGCCGCCGCAGCTTCTATGATGCTTTGCGCGTGGATTGCCGTGAAACGTTTTTCAACCGTAACCCGAAAAGTTTCATTCTCTCCTATTTTCGAACTGAGCTCGGTTGCACCCTGTCGAATCTCTTCTAAATCAGTGCGCACGACTTTCTCTATGGGGATTATTCTCAGCGTATATCGAAACTCATAGGGACGTTTGACCAGAATCTTGCGCAACTTCTCAATCGCTCCGAAAGGGTCAAGACAAGTTTTCGCTGCAATCAGACCAGCAACACCAGACCTCTCAATCCTCATCGCTGAATCGCCGACTTCTTTGAAAAGAAATGTCAGCTCCGCGCAAGCCTCACGCTCATTTCCGCGCGAGGTCGTTGCCAGAAGGTTGAAATCGCTGAGCACATTCTCACAGGCAATATTGTATTTGCACGTGGTAAGTAAGCTTTGTTTCTGAAAGAAGCCGCTGTCATTCGTTTTGGAGGTCAGTGTAGCTTAGTGGCTTATCACAGCTTTTGGCTCTTAGCCGTCGCCTCACATCATCCCACGTTAAACATCTCACTTCGAAGATTTATCCGTTTTGATGTTTCTTGGACATTAGGCTTAAATTTAGGCAGGTATGTTCTCGTTTAAGTCAAGAAACGGAGGCAAATCATTGGGCAAAGCACTGAAACCTGTGATTGTGGTTCACGGTGGTGCCGGCGCCATTAATCCAGAACGCAATCAACCTGTCATGGAAGGAATCAAGAGAGCCGCAAACAAGGGCTTCGATGTGCTGAAAAGAGGAGGAACCGCCGTGGACGGCGTGATGGAGGCAGTCATGGTTATGGAAAATGACGGATCGTTCAATGCAGGTTACGGTTCTGGCCTTAACATAGACAAAGACGTAGAGATGGACGCCTCAATCATGGATGGAAAGACGCTACAGGCCGGTGCCGTCGCGCTTCTGAAGGATGTAAAGAACCCAGTGCGTCTGGCTAGG
>PEWI01000054.1 GCA_002779555.1 Candidatus Bathyarchaeota archaeon CG07_land_8_20_14_0_80_47_9
ACGTTTTTCCTAAGACGCATGAAGGAGTGGTTTCAGAGTTCGGTAGAAGATTCGTTTTGACTAGAGTTTTCCAGAGAGAGCTGGGTAAGGATTTGGCTGATGCGAAGGCTGCGAGGGAAACCTACGAGTACAGCGTCACGGCAACTGTTGGAAAATCGGAAGCAGAAGCAATATTGTCAAACGCTCAACGATTCGTGGATACTGTGAAGAGGCGTTTGGAGGAGTAAAGTTCAGGTGAAGATGAGTTGAAGTGGCTTTCTTGCAGTTATGAAATTTTTAACTTGTTCGGCGGGAAGTCTCCGTCCTTCAGCGCAGGATTTGAAGTGGTACTATTATGATGAGCCAAGCATCCTAGACGTAACGAATTACGAAGACATTCTTGAGGCAATTGAGGATGGAAGGATGGAGAGGATAATAGAAGAGCGTAAGAAATATGAGAAAGAATACAAAGGCTGAACTGATACTTGAGGAAAACCAAAAAGTCTTAATGTCTGCGCGCGCTTGGCGAAAAATCTTCCTTTAGAGATTTTTGGGGATGGTGAGCAGACAAGGGATTTTGTTCATGTTCAGGATGTTGTAGAGGCAAATATGCTTGCTCTGAAGAAAGAGATGGCAGGCTGGCTAGGGCCATTTGGAAGCATATAGAATTGTATGATTATCATTGGAATCCCCGCACCACCTCCGGCCCGGTGTCAAAGGAAATGAAGTGGTACCATTTTGGTGAACAAGGCATTATAGATGTGACGAGTTATGATGATGTCATTAAAGCTATTGATGATGGGAGGTTGGAGAGGATAATAGAAGAGCATAAGAGGTATATGAAAGAAACGGGATGCAAAGCAGGGGCGTTATAAACTAACGAGAGATTAATGCTCCTTTTGTACGATTTGTGTGAGCAGAGCAGAACCTTTGACTATCAGAATAATTGATTTTTGACGCGTCTTAGGCGGGTTTGATTCGGGGTATTTTTGCGCGGTCGAAGTGTTTGTCAAATGATAATATCGCGTCGGCGTGTGTTGAGAGTGCTGATGAGTATTGGATGGCGTCGTCCATGTCCAGTTTTTGGTTGACCGCGATTTCCGTGGCTTTTACCTCGTCTGCTATGGTTGTGTGGTATATGTGGAGTCCCTTGTAGGCTGAGAGGCTTAAGAGGAAAGTTTTGAGCTCTTTCAGCCTGTTAAGCGTGTCCATGATAACTATTATTGAGTGAATGGTGAAGTCCGTGACTACGCCGCTGTTTTTTCCGTCTCTGAGAGATTTTAGGAGTTTTTTGCATTCTTCTTTTCTAGCTCTGGATAAGAGGACTTCTAGAAAGATGTTGGTGTCAACCAGGTACATTTTTGAGAACCTTCAGTGTCCAGATTTTTTTGGTTTCGTGTTGAAGTTCAACGGAGTCTATGTCAATGTCTGAAAGCAGTCCATCTATGGCTTCCACGGGGTCTCCTTCGAAGGTCAAGTCTTCCTTTTCAACCGTTGAAATCCAACCCGCGAGGGCCTCTTCCGCGGCCTTGCTCAATGCTCCCTTCGCGTAGCCGAACCTCTTCATTGCGAGTTCCCTGAACCTGTGCTCGAGCTTTTGGTTAATCTGAACCCTTAAAGACACAGTTGTCACCTAATTACCATATTGCTAAAACTCCATATATCCTTTTTGCGTGAAAACACATGTGTTTAGGCGTGCGCGCTGCGTGGGCAGGGTGGAACCTTTGACTATCAGAATGATTGGTTTTTGATGTGTTAGGCGGGTTTTTCCAAGAATTTTTGTACCACCCTGACCAGATTGTCCACTGCTATTTTGAGTTCTTCCCTCGTCCTCAGGAGTTCTGCTGATATTACGTCGTACCTTTCAGCCATTTCTTTGAAGTTTTGATTCATGTCTTGGTGCATTGACTCTGTACTTTGCTTTAGGTCCTTGTGCATTGATTGTATGCTTCCCTTTAGGTCTTGGTGCATCAATTGTATACTCCCGTTGAGGTCATGGTGCATGTTTTTCATGTCTGCATGCATGTCTTTGATGTCTTGACGCGTCGCAACGGCTATCTTTACGGCGGCTACCATCCTTTCGCCCATTTCCTCTTCCATGGAACCGTGTTTTATGTCGAAGTATTCGTATTCGCCTGTTGCTGGTTGTTTTTTGACTGTTTCTATTTTTTCTACTGCGATTAGGTCTTGTTTTATGTTTATGAGTTTGACGAAGTTTTTCAGGGTGCCTTCATCAGCCTCGCATACGATTCTAACGGAGCCGTCTCTTAGGCTTTCCACGTAGCCTTTAACGTTTAGGCTTCTGACCTTTTCTTGGACGTAGTCCCTGTATCCTGCCTTTTGAACTGCGCCTTTGACTATTATTTCGGCTTTGGTTTTTGCCATGTGTCTGAGCCTTTTCGTCTTGTGTGTCAATTGTAGGGTGGAGTGTGTATACATAATAATTATTAAGAGCTGAGGTTCTGCGATGAGGTCGGACTCACGGAGGGCAAGAGTTGCACAGTCAAGAACAAGCATTTCTGTCCCTACGGTGCTATGTGTGAGCAGCTGATTAAGTATGGCGGGGAAACATGGGCGTTGTGGGAGTGCGTTGAGTGGTATGATGAGCACTGGAATGGCTCGTTATACTCTGAGCCGCGCGCGCATGGAAAGATAAGCAATAGCAATTCTTATATGTAAGAAAATATTTATTTATATGAATGATGCCCATGAGCGACGTTGAAATTCACGTTAAAGCTGCGTGTGAGAAAAGGTTGGCGACTTTAGAAGAGTTTGAGAAGAGGCGCTACATGGTTGTGGGTGATTTGGCGATAAAGACTGTTGAGCAGGCTATTGAGGCTGCAGCTGCGTTGGAGGGGAAGCATTTCCATTTGCAGCCGAGGAGTGCGCATAGCAATAGGCTTAGATGGATAAAAGAAAAGTTTCCATCGTTGTCTAAAGATGTGGACGAGTTGTGGGGTGCTTATGGCGCCCTCGGCTATGCGAGTGTCAATGGTGAAAGGGCTAGGAAGGTTATTGATGCTATGGAGCGTGTTTTAGGTGAGATTGAAAGAGAGACACGTATTAGATTTAAATAGCGTTGTTGACGTGGCATCGAGAATTCAAGGTGTGGTTGGAATTTTTCTTTTCGGAAGCTTCGCTAGAGGAGATTATGACGAGTATTCTGATTATGACTTGCTTGTCCTTTTTGAGGATAAGGCTTTGATGTGGCAGAGTTGGGATGAGTTGTTTCAATGTGTCGGCAGCCTCAAAATGAATTTGCATGTGATACCTGAAGCTCTCGAAGAGCTTAAAGCGGCTAGTCCTGTTTTTCTGGATGAGTTGTTTAGGCACGGAAAGGTGCTTTTTGCCAGGTTTCCCCTCGAAGTTTTTTCTAAGCCGGTAAAGTTGGAGCCTTTCCACTTAATTACTTATGATATGAGCGGGTTAAGCTACAGAGATAAAATGAAGGTAGTCTACTTTCTTTACAGAAAAGGCGGTCGGGGAATTGTTACGGAGGTGGGTGGAACAAGGCTTGGCGGCTGCAGCGTTTTGATCCCAAGCAGTATGGG
>PEWI01000096.1 GCA_002779555.1 Candidatus Bathyarchaeota archaeon CG07_land_8_20_14_0_80_47_9
TTCTTCTATTTCCAAGTTTAGATTCTTGACGGCTACTACTTCTCCGAATTTTTTGGTCAGATTTTTTATGACCACCCTTACCAATTTCGATCCTCTTAACCTTTGACAGCGCCAGCCATGTATGCTTTTATTAGATATTTCCCAAGTATCAAATAGACAATTATTACAGGCAATGCGTACCACAATGCTCCGGCCATTTGAACGTTCCAAAACGCTGTAGTTGTTCCTTTCAAGTTAGCTAAGGCCACCGAAGCAGGAAGGGCCTCACTCCCTCTGGCCAATACCAACCCGAAAAGAAAGTCGTTCCAGATACTGGTGAATTGAAAAACCCCAGCCACCACAAAGGGCGCTGATGAAAGTGGCAATAATATGCGTCGATAGATTGCCCACGTCCCAGCCCCATCAGTTTTTGCCGCCATTATAAGGCTGTCAGGAATCTCTTTGTAAGAATTCCTGAAGAGGAGTGTACATATTGGAATGCCGTAAGCGGTATGTGCCAAAATCAACCCTTCTATAGTGTTGTATAACCCCAGCCTCGACATTGTTAGCACTAATGGGATGAGAACAGTCTGATAGGGAATAAATATTCCTATTGAAAAGAATAGAAAAACTAAATCCGAACCTTTAAACCTGATTTTCGAAAGCACGTAACCGTTTATCGAACCGATAATGCAAGAAAAGATCGTGGCAAGTGACGTGAATATGAGACTGTTGAAAAGAGGCTTTTCCATAATATTGAAGGCTTCTATCCAAGGCTCCAACGTCAGCGAAGGTGGCGGTTCAACAGGCGTCGTGTAAATTACGTCTCTTTTCGTTTTAAGTGAAGTCGTAAAACCTGTCCAGAACGGAAGAACAAATGCGAACGCGAACAGAATGAGTAAGATGTAAAGCAAAATGCGTCTGGGTCTCGGAAACTTCACTCTTCCCTCCTCCTAGAAGACATATACAAATAGGGTACAACGATCAACATTACAATCACAAAAAGCACTGTTGCGATGGCAGCTCCGTAGGCAAAATGTGTCATACTAAAAGTTTCTCTAAACATTTCCAACGGCAAAACGAAAGTGGAGTAACCGGGTCCGCCACCTGTAAGTATGTAGATGAAATCAAACCCTTTAAGTGCAAAGACCATGAGAATGACGAATACAGCTAGAACGGAAGATTTCAGCTGAGGTATCATAATCCGCCTGTAAAGGCTGAAACCGTAGGCACCATCAACCTCAGCTGCCATCACCTGCGACTCTGGGATTGATCTCAGTCCTGCCAAGAAAACTAACATTGTATAACCAGAAAATTGCCACGTAAGGGCCAGAATCACACAGTACATGGCGATACTTGAATCTGTAACCCAGCCTGATTTCAGAAAGCCAAGTCCGACGTTTTCTAATAAAATGTTTAGAACTCCTACCTCTGGATCATACATCCAAGCCCATAGGGAAGCTATGATTACAAATGAGAGAGCAAAGGGTAAAAGATATACGGTTCTAAAAACGCCTTCCGCCCTAACTTTCACGTCTAACAAAATTGCAAGAAAAAGACCAAGAAGAATGCTAGAGGGTACAAACAATAATATCAAAAGCAGATTGTTTTTCAAGGAAATCCAAAATACCGAATCGTAAAGAAGATCTGCATAACGACGAAATCCAACAATGCTATAGCTAGGCTGAAGCCCCTCCCAATTTGAAAGTGATACAACCACGTTCCATCCTATGCTGGCGTAGACGAAGTAGCCTACCAATAAAACTGATGGCAGTAACACAAGAATGGCAATTACACTTTCCTTCAACGAATTTCATCTTCTATTCTCAGTATGATGCCAAGTTTTATATAAAAATAATGAAAAAAATATGGGAGGTTTTTAATGCAGTGTCCAGACTTTAGTAAAGTCGGCGCTTGCGTCTGTGACGGCTTTGGTTAAGGATGTGGCGGCCGCGCTCACATCTTTATTGTCAACGAAGGCTGACATTATATCATCAAGTTTTGCGGTGAATGCCTCTGGCATGCCACTTCCATGAACCACGCTTGGATACATGTATGTCACCTTCTTGAAATCCGCTATAGCTGCTTGTTGATATGGCCCGTACTTCGTCGTATCGGCGTCAGTACGCGCTGATATTGACCCTTTTAGTGGGTTGAATGCGTCTTGGCCCTCCTTTGATCCGACAACTTGTAACCAATTGAGAGAGTTCTCTGGGTGCTTTACTCCTTTCGGGTGCTCGAAGCAATCTATACATAGGCCATACATTTTTTCGGTTCCGGGAACCGCGAACGTTCCATAGTCTACTCCGTAGACCTTGTTTGCCACCAGAAATTCTCCGTTAGCCCAGTCCCCCATTATGTTAAACGCTGCCTTTCCGTTAATTACCAATGCCGTGGCTCCATCCCAAGTCAAGGCGGCGTGGTTATCATTAACATAGCTTAGATATTTAGAGAACTTCGTTAGTGCATCTCGAAGTGTTGTATTTGTCGCGGAGGTTACTTTGCCATTTATGAAATCTTGGTAAAAACCAATTCCCTCGCTGGCTATAATTTGCTCTAACACGTGAGTTGCTGCCCATTTGCCCTGATCTCCAAGCGCTATTGGTTTTGGCATCCCTTCGGCGACGAGTTTGTCACATGCAGCGAAGAAGGCGTCCCAAGTTGTGATGTTAGCTGAAATTCCGTGTGCGTCTAGAACTGCTTTATTATACCATACCACGTTTACTCTGTGAATGTTTACGGGGACAGCATAATAATTTCCACCGAATTTAACCATGTCCTTCACTACAGTCGGAAAAACAGTTTCCCAGCCTTGTCCACTCCACAGATCGTTTATTGGATCCAGATAACCTCCATCCACGTAAGGTTTCATTTCGTAACCAGCGTGCAATTGAAACGCATCCGGTGCTTCTCCTGCAAGAACAAGCGACTTCATAAGAGCTTTCATCACGTATCCCGCACCGCCTGACACAGGGCTCTGAATTACACCTACGTCAGGATATTTGCTTTCATAAACACCGACCAGCGCAGTAATAGCTGCCTTTTCCCCGCCGGAAGTCCACCAATGGTAGATTTCAAGCACGTTAGCCTTCGCTGGCCTCGTAAAGTACCATGTTGCAACGCCAACGATAGCCCCAGTAATGATGACCGCCAAAATCAACGCGTAAACTGTTTTTATTGCGCCATGATGTCCTTTCGACATATTTACCTCATTCCTTCTATTTGCGTCTTTTGCATTTATGTCTTGATGTGTTTTTAAAACTTTCCACTTGCATGCGAGAAAGATGAGTTAATTACCGCTGGCCCAAGATTATTGCCTGCATTAAGTCTTATATGACTTTGTGCGAGATTATGCTTGCAGGGTGGGCTTGACAGAATGGCGGTGGAAAATGTTGTTTGAGGGTTCTAACAGAGTCAACTTGATAAAGCCTTCGGCGATTCGAAGAATGCTTGAGCTTTCGGCAGGAATGAAGGATGTCATTCACTTGGAGCAAGGTGAGCCAGACTTCACGACTCCAGGGCACATTTTAGAAGCGGCTGTTGAGGCGACGAAGCGAGGTTTCA